>NZ_JAHCZE010000051.1:0-11946 GCF_018501205.1 Campylobacter sp. 2018MI01
CAAGTTTCAAATAAAGCTCAGAGATTTCAATATTAATTAATTTAAAATCCTTAATTGAAATTCCATTGGCTAATACAAATACAAAGGCGATTATTAAGAATATGAATATAAAAAGAATTTTAATTATTTTATTTATGTGTTTTGATGTTTTAAGCATTTTTGTCCTAGCGATTTTGTTTTACTTATTGCAGCCTGTTAAGTCAAATTCTGTTGTATTTATACCACAAGGCTCTAATGCTAAAATTATAACAAGTTTAAATAACACTAAATTGCAATTTAGCAAAATAGACCAATATTTGTTATTATTTTTTGGACACCCGCAAAGTGGTTGGATAGCAGTATCTAAACCTATTTTAACAAGATATGAATTTTTAAAAGAGCTAACTACAAATAAAGCTGCGTTAGTTAATCTTACTTTAATTCCAGGTGAAACAAGTGAATATTTTTTAAGAGAAATTGCAGCAAAAAAACTTAATTTGAATCCTGATAAATTATTAGATGAATTATATTCTCAATCAAATAGAAAAGAAGGTATGCTAACTCCTGATACTTATTCAATTCCATTAGGAATTAGTGAAAGATTGTTTATAAAATATTTATTAGAATTTACAAAAAAAAGAAATGAAACAATTAGTAAAAAAGTTTTTGGAGATTATACTGAATATAAATTTTATAGATTTATTATAGTAGCTAGTATTATTCAAAAAGAAGCTGCTAATGAAAGCGAAATGCCTATTGTAGCGAGTGTTATTTATAATAGATTAAATAAAGGTATGAAACTACAAATGGATGGAATGCTAAATTATGGTATGAATTCTCACATAAAAGTAACTCCACAAATGATTAGAGAAGATAATTCAGAATTTAATTCTTATAAAAATTCTGGTTTACCAAGTGTTTCAATTTGTAACGTTTCTACACAAGCAATTTTGGCAGCAATTTCTCCAGCTAAGACAAATTATTTATATTTTATGAGAGATAAAAGGACTGGTACACATAGGTTTAATACAACTTTAGCAGCTCACGAAAAAGAAATAGAAAGGCAAAGATAAGAGTAATTTAATTTTTTTTGATTTACTCTTTTTTAACTTAGCAGTTATACATTCATCTAAAATTTAATTAAAGGAGTTACGATGAGTATTGTATATACTTTCACAGATGAATCGCCAGCGCTGGCAACTTTAAGTTTTTTACCAATTGCAAAGGCTTTTTTAAAGCATGCAAATATTGAAATCACTACAGCTGATATTTCATTGGCAGCAAGAATAGTTTCTAGTTTTCCAGAGTGTTTAAAAGATGAGCAAAAGTGTGAAGATGCACTTGCAAAACTTGGTGAATTAGTAAAACTTGATGGAGCAAATGTAATTAAAACTCCAAATATTTCTGCTTCTATTCCGCAACTTAAGGCTTGCATAAAAGAATTACAATCAAAAGGATATAATGTTCCAAATTATCCAGATGAACCACAAAATGATAGCGAAAAAGCAATCAAAGAAAAATATGCAAAAGTTTTAGGTTCTGCTGTAAATCCTGTTTTAAGACAAGGAAACTCAGATAGAAGAAGCACAAAAGCTGTAAAAGAATACGCAAAAGCAAATCCATATAGAACAAAAACCTTTAGTAAAGATAGTAAAAGTTGTGTAACTTGTATGAGTAGCGATGACTTTTTCTCTAATGAAAAGGCAACTTTAATCAAAGAAAACGGCACTGCTAAATTATATAAAGTTGTAAATGGGGCTAAAACTGAGCTAAAATCTTTTGATGTTGTAAAAGATGAAGTAATGGACGCGACTTTTATGAATGTTGCAAAACTAGATGAGTTTTATGAAAAACAAATCAATCACTGCAAACAAGAAAATATTTTATTCTCGCTTCATTTAAAAGCAACTATGATGAAAGTAAGTGACCCTGTATTATTTGCTCACGCTTTAAAAGTTTATTTTAAAGATTTATTTGCTGAATTTGGCGATGAGTTTGCAAATCTAGGCATTAATCCAAACAATGGTTTAAGTGAGCTTTTAAGTAAGGTTGAAAACTCAAGCAAAAAAGATTTAATCCTAAAAAGATATGAAGAAATATTAAATACAAGAGCACCAATTTCTATGGTTAATTCTGATAAAGGTATTACTAATCTTCATGTTCCAAGCGATGTAATTGTAGATGCTTCAATGCCTGCAATGCTTAAAAATGGTGCTAAATTGTGGGATAAAAATGGTGCAGAAATGGATACAAATGCTGTTATTCCTGATCAAACATACGCAACAATTTATCAAGCAGTTTTAGATGATATGAGAGCTAATGGAAGTATTAATCCAAGTGTGGTTGGTTCGGTTAGCAATGTTGGTTTAATGGCTAAAAAAGCTCAAGAATATGGCTCTCATGATAAAACTTTCATAGCTGATTGCGACGCTACTTATCAAATAGAGTTAAATGGCGAAGTTTTATTATCACATGAAGTTAAAAAGGGTGATATTTATAGAATTAATTTAGCAAAACCTGATGCAATAGCAAACTGGATAAAACTTGCAAAACAAAGATGTGAATTAAGTGGCGAGCAAGGAATTTTTTGGCTTGATAGTAAAAGAGCAAGTGATAGAATAATCATTGATTTAGTTAAAAAAGAATTAGGAGAAACTTTCTTAATCTTAAGCCCTTATGAAGCTTGCAAAAAAAGTTTAGAAATTATTAGAAGTGGTAAAAATTGTATATCAATTACAGGTAATGTTTTAAGAGATTATTTAACAGACCTTTTCCCAATACTTGAATTAGGAACAAGTGCGAAAATGCTTTCAATAGTTCCAATGCTAAATGGCGGAGCTATGTTTGAAACAGGTGCGGGTGGTTCTGCTCCAAAACAAGTTGAGCAAGTTGTATTAGAAAATCACTTAAGATGGGATAGCTTAGGCGAGTTTTTAGCTCTTCAAAGCTCACTTGAATTTGAAGGAAACAAAGGCAATGCAAAAGCAAAAGTTATGGCAGAAGCTTTTGATGAAGCAATATCACATTATTTAAATGAAAATAAAGCTCCAAGTAGAAATGCGAAAGAAAACGATAATAGAACAAGTCATGTGTATTTTGCAATATATTTAGCGAATGCACTTGCTAAGCAAAATAATGATGAAAGTATGAATAAGTTTTTTAAAGTTATTGCTGATAAACTTAATTCAAATTCTTCTAAAATCATTGAAGAATATATGAATGAAGAAGGTAAAGCAGTTGAATTAGGTGGATATTATGTTTTAGGCGAAGTAGCTGAAAAGATAATGAGACCAAGTGTTACATTTAATGAAATTTTAAAATCAATTTAAGGAGAAAATATGAATATACACGAATATCAAGCAAAAGAAATTTTTGCTAAATTTGGTGTGCCTACTTTAAAAGGTAAGGTTGCATTTAGTGTTGAAGAAGCTGTTGCAAACGCAAAAGAATTAGGTGGAAGTGTTTGGGCTGTAAAAGCTCAAATCCACGCTGGTGGTCGTGGTTTAGGTGGCGGTGTAAAAATCGCTAAGAATTTAGATGAAGTTAAAATGTATGCTGAAAAAATATTAGGTATGAACCTTGTAACTCATCAAACAGGACCAGAAGGAAAACTTGTTAGAAAACTTTATATTGAAAGTGGTGCAAATATTGCTAAAGAATATTATTTAGCACTATTATTTAATAGAATGGAAGAAAAAATCACAATCATTGCTTCGAGTGAAGGTGGTATGGATATAGAAAAAGTTGCAGCAGAGCAACCTGAAAAAATAGCAAAAGTTACAATTGACCCTGCAATTGGCTTTAAAATGTTTCACGGACTTGAAGTAGTAAAAGTTTTAGGTCTAAATAAAGATGAAGGTAAAAAATTAATAACATTTATAGATAAATTATATAAATTATATTTAGCAAAAGATGCAAATTTAGTAGAAATTAACCCATTAATCAAAACTGCAGAAGGCGAGTTTTTCGCACTTGATGCTAAGATGAGTTTTGATGATAGTGGTCTTTATAGAAATCCAGATATTGCAGAATTAAAAGATGAAACAGAAGAAAACCCAGCAGAACTAGAAGCTAGTAAATATGGTTTAAGTTATGTAAAACTTGATGGCGATGTGGCTTGTATGGTAAATGGTGCAGGTCTTGCAATGGCTACAATGGATATTATTAATTATAGTGGCTGCAAACCAGCAAACTTCTTAGATGTTGGTGGTGGAGCAAGTGCTGAAACCGTTGCAAAAGCATTTGAGATTATTATGAGAGATAAGAATGTAAAAGTAATTTTCATAAATATTTTTGGTGGTATCGTAAGATGTGATAGAATTGCAAATGGTGTTTTAGAAGCTACAAAAACAACTAAAATTGATATTCCTGTAGTAGTTCGCTTAGATGGAACAAACGCTAAAGAAGCAAAAGAAATTCTAGATAATTCAGGTCTTAAAAATATTCACGCAGCAACAGATTTTGCAAATGGTGCTGAAATTGTAAAAAGCTTAGTAAAGTAAGGAGAAAAAATGAGTATATTAGTAAATAAAAATACAAAAGTAATAGTTCAAGGCTTTACAGGTAAAGAAGCTACATTTCACGCAGAACAATGTATTGCTTATGGCACAAATATAGTTGGTGGTGTAACTCCATTTAAAGGTGGAGAAACTCATTTAGGAAAGCCTGTATTTGATACAGTTAAAGAAGCAGTTAGTAAAACTGGTGCTGATACAAGTTTAATTTTCGTTCCTCCTTTTGCTGTTGGAGATAGTATCATTGAAGCTGCTGATGCAGGAATTAAACTTGCAGTAGTAATCACAGAACATACTCCTGTAAAAGATATGATGTTCGCAAAAGCTTATGCAAATAAAAAAGGTATGAAAATCATTGGACCAAACTGCCCAGGAATTATCACTGCAGATGAATGTAAATTAGGAATTATGCCAGGCTTTATATTTAAAAAAGGAAATATCGGTGTAATTTCTAAAAGTGGAACTTTAACTTATGAAGCAGCAAATCAAGTTGTTTTAGGCGGTTATGGAATTACAACTGCAGTTGGAATTGGAGGAGACCCAATCATAGGTCTTGCTTATAAAGAATTATTAGCCGAATTTGAAAAAGATAGCGAAACTAAAGCTATAGTTATGATAGGTGAAATTGGTGGAAGCTTAGAAGTTGAAGCTGCTAAATTTATAAAAGAAAATATCACAAAACCTGTTGTAGCATTTATAGCAGGTGCAACTGCTCCAAAAGGTAAAAGAATGGGTCACGCAGGTGCTATTGTAGGAAGTGCTGATGAAAGTGCTGCTGCTAAAAAAGAAGCTTTAAAAAGCTATGGTGTTCATGTAGTTGATTCTCCTGCAGATATCGGTAAAAAAATCAAAGAAATTTTAAAATAATTAAAGCCTAGATAATCTAGGCTTAGAAAGGTTAAAAATGGAAAATAATAATAATGCACCTGTATGGGTGGATGAAAAAAGATGTAAAGCCTGTAATATATGCGTAAGCTATTGTCCTATGGGCGTTATTGCTATGAGAGATGAACCAAGTGCTGTTTTAGGTCAAATGATTGAAGTAGTTAATCCAGAATCATGCATAGGTTGTAGAGATTGTGAAACTCATTGTCCTGATTTTGCGATTAATGTTGCAGATGCTAAAGGCTTTAAATTTGCAAAACCTACTCAAGAAGGTAAAGATAGAGCGGCTGCAATTAAAGCTAACAATTTTAAAAAGTTAAAGGCGTAAAGATGAGAGAAATAATATCAACAGGAAATAATTTAATAGCTCAAGCTGCAATTGATTGTGGTTGTTCTTTTTTTGGTGGTTATCCAATAACTCCTAGTAGTGAGATAGCTCATGAATTAAGCCATATGCTACCAAAAGCTGGTGGAACATTTATTCAAATGGAAGATGAAATAAGTGGAATTAGCGTTGCACTAGGTGCGGCTATGAGTGGTGCAAAAGCAATGACTGCAAGTAGTGGTCCTGGAATTAGCTTAAAAGCAGAACAAATAGGGCTTGCATACATAGCTGAAATTCCAATCGTAATAGTAAATGTTATGCGTGGTGGTCCATCAACTGGTCTTCCAACTCGTGTTGCTCAAGGCGATTTATTTCAAGCAAAAGCTCCAAGCCATGGAGATATAGCAAGTATTGCTATTGCACCTGCTAGTCTTGAAGAAAGCTATAATCTAACAATAACAGCATTTAATTATGCTAATAAATATTCAACTCCAGTATTTTTATTAATGGACGAAACGGTTGGACATATGAATGGTAAAGCAATTTTACCTGATGTAAAAGATTTAAAAATAGAACCACGCCGTGAATTTACAGGAGACCCAAAAGATTATAAGCCTTATAAGGCTGATATGGATGAACCTGCTACATTAAATCCATTCTTTAAAGGCTATCGTTATCATATAGCTGGTCTTCATCACGGAGATATAGGTTTTCCAACTGAAGATGGCAAAATAGTTGATTATAATATGAGAAGATTAGTTGGTAAGATTAAAAATAAAGTAGATGAATTAGCACTTTATGAAGAATATATGTTAGATGATGCTGATATTTGCATTATTGCTTACGGAAGCGTTGCTCGTGCTGCAAAAGAAGCAATTGCAAGACTTAGAGCGCAAGGATTGAAAGTAGGTTTATTTAGACCAATTACTTTATATCCAGTTCATGAGAAAAAAATAGCGCAAGTTTGCTCAAGATTTAAGAAAATTTTAGTAACAGAATTAAATATGGGACAATATTTAGAAGAAATTCAAAGAGCAAGTAAGAGAGATGATTTTGCTAGCTTACATAGAGCTAATGGTCGTCCAATAACTCCAAGTGAAATTGAAGCAAAAGTAAAGGAGAGTTTCTAATGGCTTTTAATTATGATGATTATTTAAGAGTAGATAAAATGCCTACTCAGTGGTGCTGGGGATGTGGTGATGGTGTTGTTTTAAAATGTATTATTAAAGCAATTGCAAAAATGGGTTGGAATATGGATGATGTTTGCGTAGTTAGTGGTATTGGCTGTAGTGGTCGTATGAGCTCATATGTAAATTGCAATACCGTTCATACAACTCATGGTCGTGCATTAGCTTATGCAACTGGTATTAAATTAGCTAATCCAACTAAACATGTAATAGTTGTAACAGGTGATGGCGATACAACTGCAATTGGTGGTAATCATTTAATCCATGCTGCAAGAAGAAATATTGATTTAACTCATATTATGATTAATAACTTTATATATGGACTTACAAATTCTCAAACAAGCCCAATGACCCCACAAGGATTTTACACGGTTACAGCTCAATTTGGTAATATTGACCCTACATTTGATGCTTGCGAATTAGTAAAAGCAGCTGGAGCTAGTTTTATAGCTCGTGGTAATGTAATTGATGCAGCTAAACTTGAAAATATGATTTATAAAGCAATGGCTCATGAAGGATATAGTTTTATTGATTGCTTTAGTAACTGCCATATTAATTTAGGTCGTAAAAATAAAATGGGCGAAGCTGTTCAAATGCTTGATTGGATAAGTAATCGTTCTGTTGAAAAATCTAAATTTGATAAATTAAGCGATGAAGAAAAAGTTGATAAATTCCCAGTTGGAATTTTATATGAAAATAAAACTAAACCTGAATATTGCAAAGCTTATGAAGAAGTTCGCCGTGCTGCTAAAGAAGGTAGAATGGTTAATTTAAATGCTTTAGGGGGTGCTAAATGAAATTCCAATTAAGATTTGGTGGAGAAGGCGGTCAAGGCGTAATTACCGCTGGTGAGATTTTAGCAGCTGCTTGGATGGAAAAGGGTGGAAGTAGTAAAAAAGGTGCTTATGCTATAAAAGCTAGCACATATACTTCTCAAGTTCGTGGTGGTCCAACTAAGGTTGATATTATTTTAGATGATGAAGAAATATTATTTCCTTATGCAGTTGAAGGCGAAATTACTTTTATGCTTTCAACTGCTCAAAAAGGCTATTCTGGTTTTAAAGATGGTGTTTGTGAAGGTGGAATAATAGTAGTTGAGCCAAATCTAGTAAAACCAAGTGAAGAAGATAGAAAGAAATTTAAAATATTTGAAATTCCAATCATTACAATAGCTAAAGATGAAGTTGGCAATGTGGCTACTCAATCAGTTGTTGCGCTTGCAATTGCGGTATATATGAGCAAATGTATGGATACTGATGTTGTAAAAGAAGTTATGTTAAGTCATGTGCCACCAAAAACTCGTGATGCAAATGCTAAGGCTTATGATTTAGGTATAAAATACGCTAAAAAAGCTTTAGGAGAATAATTTTAAGCCCTTTATAGGGCTTAAATATTAATTATTTAATAAAAATTTAATATTAATCTTTAAATTATTAAAAAATATACTTTATTTTTCTTTTTAATAAATTCTTATTATAATTACTTACTTTTTTAAAAGGAGATGTTATGACTAAGGATAAAATTCCTTTAGCTATTTTATGTATATTAATAGCTATTTCATTTGTATTTATTCCGGTTCCTGAAAGTCTAATTTCTATTAAACAAGCTGCTTTATTAAAGGCTCATTCTGATTTTTCAGAACAAAAATTATTAGAATTAAGCTTATTTGATGCAAGACTTTCTTGGATATATTTAGGTTGTTTTATAGCTACTGTTTTATGTATTATTTTAAAAGTAATGCCACTTGGTGCAGTTAGCTTAATATCTATTGCTTTTATAGCAATTTCTACAATTAGTGTTAGTGCTGATATTAGTGGAGCTGCTAGAAGTAAGGCTGCTATTAAAGATGCTTTAAGTGCATTTTCTAATAGCTTAATATGGCTTATTGTAATATCTATTATGCTCGCTCGTGGTATTATCAAAACTGGTCTTGGAAGAAGATTAGCATTTTATTTTTTAAGCATATTTGGTAAAAAAACTTTAGGTATAGGATATTCAATTGCTTTAAGCGAAGTGTTTTTAGCTCCGATTACTCCATCAAATACTGCAAGGGGCGGTGGTATAATTAATCCAATAGTTCAATCAATTGCTAAAGCTCTAGGTTCAGAGCCAAATAATGGCAGTGCAAATAAAGCAGGAACATATCTTAGCCTTGTAAATTATCAATCAAATCCAATTACATCTGCTATGTTTATTACCGCAACTGCACCAAATCCATTGGTAGTAAAACTAATTTCAGATGCAACTAATGCAAATATTAGTATTACTTGGGGGCAATGGGCTTTAGGAATGTTTGTTCCTGGAATGTGTGCGATATTGCTTATGCCATTAGTGATTTATTTTTTAAGCCCACCTGAACTTAAAGAAACACCTGATGCAAGAGAATTAGCTAAAAAAGAATTAGCTGCTATGGGTAAATTTAGCTTAGATGAAAAAATTATGCTTAGTATTTTTGGATTATGCTTATTCTTATGGGCTGGAATGCCTAGTAATTTTGCTAATTGGTTTGGTTTTAGCGAATATGCAAAGGCTTTGACATTTGATCCTGCTAGTGTGGCGGCTTTAGGACTTGCAATTGCGCTTTTAACTGGTGTTTTAAAATACGATGAATTATTAGCAGAAAAGACAGCTTGGGATACATTAGTATGGTTTGCTGCTTTAATTATGCTTGCTACTATGCTTGATAAATTAGGTTTAGCTGCATTTTTAGGACAAGAGTTAAAAATGGCAGCTTCATCTTTAGGGCTTAGCGTAACTTTTGTAATGATATTTTTTACTTTAGCGTTTTTATATTCGCACTATTTTTTCGCAAGCACAACGGCTCATATTTCAGCAATGTTTTTAGTATTTTATAAAACAGGGCTTGATTTAGGAGCACCACCTATGCTATATGCTTTTATGTTAGCAGCTGCAGGAAATATTATGATGGCACTTACGCATTATGCTACAGGGACTGCTCCTGTTGTATTTGGTAGTGGTTATGTTAGTCTTAATAAATGGTGGATAGTAGGGTTTATTGTAAGTGTTATTGATATAGCAGTTATGATTTGTGTTGGCTTAGTATGGTGGAAGATATTAGGCTTTTATTGATTTAAGAATTTGAAATAGGAAATTCCTATTTCAAATTCTAAACACAAAATTATCAATAAACTTCCACATATACCATACCATCATCAGTATATCTTGCACTATAATCAAACCAATTTTCAGCACTTTGTTTTGTGTCTTTATTTGTCATTTTCATTTCAGCTTTACATCTAATTAGTTTTTTTTCTTTATCTATTTTTTCAGTCATAAATCCAGAATACGAAATATCTAATGAAGAAATATTAGGAACTTGTTTTTTAACAATTTGAGTAACAACATCAGTTACTTCTTTATCATCACAACTAGGTATAGAACCACAACCTATACAAAATGCACTAACTACAATTAAAGAAAAATATATTTTTTTCACGATATATCCTTATATAATTTGTAAAATTTGTTGATAATTGTATTGTCTAACTTTTTTGCCAATATTTATAATATCAATAATCCACCATATAATTCCTATTGCAAACATACAAGTAATGAATTTGAGTATAAAAATAAGTATGCCTAAACCAATAGAGCCAAGATAAAATCTATCTACATAAAACATAGCACATATAATTCCAGTAGTAGGATTTTTAAGCTTTGCAGCAAGTAGTTTGTCTGAAAAGTTTTTTCTTTCAGCATCGCTCATTCTCTCTAACTTTTCTCTTAAATTAATTACAGCCATTCCGTCTTTTGGCAACTTGTCTTGAATACTCATTAAAATACTATTCGTATCCATTTACACTCCTTAATAAAAAATTAAAGCCATATAATACCCCCCCCCAATCTTAAAAGTAGCTTAAAATAATTTTAAAATATTTAAAACAAAAATTATCTTATTTAGGCTACAATGAAACTACATTTTAATTTTAAGGAGAAGTTATGAAAAAAGTTGGTATTTTTTATGCTACAAAAGGTGGTACTACTAAAGCTTTTGCAGAGCAAATCGCAGCAAAAATTGGTGCTGATGTTATAAATATTAAAGATGTTGAAATAAACGCATTATCAGAATATAAAACTTTAATCTTAATGAGTTCAAGCTATTTTTTTGGTGCTTTGGCTGATGATTGGGGAAGTAAAGTAAAATTATTAAATACTATTGATTTTAGCGATAAAAATGTAGCTATCGTAGGTGTTGGCGGACAAGAAAGACATCCTGATAGTTTTTGCTCTGGCGTAGCTGATTTTTATGATAAATTAGCTTTTAGTGGAGCAAGATTTATAGGCGAAGTTTGCTCAAGTGATTATAACTACACATTCTCAAGATTACAATTTGGAAAAGCTTTAAGAGGACTTTGCCTTGATAAAGCTGATGGGGATAAAAACGAAGCAAGAATTAATGCTTGGGTTGAAAATATTAAAAAATATTTATAATTTTAAGGAAGCCAAGCTTCCTTTTTGGTAATGTTAGCATTTTTTAAACACTTATATTTGATATTTATTTTTAGACTTTGTTATGATAAAAAAGGTAATTTTTTATTATTTTTATTTCAATTAGTTTCAGCGTTTTTTGTTTTTCTAACTTTTATTGTAATAGTTTTATATAGCTTAGAATACATAAGCGATCATACAAAAAATCTTAATGAACTTAAAAAGGCTGAAGGTGTATTGTATGATATAGAAAAGATAGTTCATGAGAAAACGTTTAGGATTTTTAGAAAAAGAAATTATATTATATGGCATTATAAAATGATTGATAATAATAAAAATCACAAAACTTTCATAGCAAGAGAAGATAAAAGTTATGCAAAAAATCTCATAGGGCAAAAAGTAGCTATTTACTATGTTCCTAGCGTATTTTATCCAGAAATAAGACAATTAGAATCAAATGGCTTTATTTATGAGAGATACAAAGTAAGAGATAATTATGAAGATTTAGAATATATTTTCCCATTTTTTATATTTTTTGTAAGTATATTTTATATGCTAAATATTAAAGGTAAATACCCTGATGATTATGAATTACCATTACTTAAAC
>NZ_JAHCZE010000052.1:0-11607 GCF_018501205.1 Campylobacter sp. 2018MI01
AATATGCTTTACCCAATGCAATAAAAATCTATCTTCTAAAGAATAAACGCATTTAAAAAAATCATTTTTTGCTATTTTTTTATGTTTTAAAAACTCACTAAAAAGACTTAAAATACTTGTTTGAACGCCTATTTTTAAAGCTAATTCTTTAAGAGTGATTATTTCGTTTTCACTTAAATGCTGTTTTAAAATAGCTTGAGTATTTAAAGCAGCATTAAGTGGGTCTAAATCCACATTGGCAGGATTTTGCCCTAATAATAAATAATTTGATAAATGCTCGCTAGGGCTATAATTTTTCTTTGAAAATGAAATAAATTCTTCATAATCTAAAAAATTAAGCCTTATTTTAATAAAGTCTTTATAAGAATAATTTTTATTAGAGCTTAATATATAACAACGCTCTAAATTTCCTAATTCAAATTCTAAAAAAGGCTCATTTATTATTAGATTTTTGATTTTATTTTTTTCTATGAAGCTTTTAAAATCAGCATTTATAAATCTTAAATCACTCATATTAATATAAGTAAATTCATCTAAATTATAAAATGCTAAAGATTTTTTACCACTAGAAATTGCCCCATAAATTAGGGCAAATCGTGGTAAGGTATCTAGTTTTCTTGGTTTTAAACCATCTTTGTTTATTTTAAATTGTAAAAAACTATCTAGGCTCATAGCTTAGGACTAGCATCTAAAAACTCATTAGCCTTATCGCCGTATCTTTTGAAATTCTCTATAAACATTTTTGCTAATTTATCTCTTGTAGCTATGAAATCAGCTTCATTTTCCCAAGTTTTAATAGGATTTAATAATCTTTCATCAACCCCATCTAAGCTCTTTGGCACTGCTAAATTAAATACATCATAATTGTAATATTCACAATTTTGAATAGAGCCGTCTAAAATAGCGTTAATGCAAGACCTAGTTGCTTTTATACTCATTCTTTTACCAACGCCATAACTTCCACCGCTCCAACCGGTATTTACTAAATATACATTTACATTGTGTTTTTTAATCTTTTCGCCCAATAATTTCGCATAAACACTAGGACTAAGCGGCATAAATGGTTCGCCAAAACAAGCAGAAAATGTAGCAACAGGCTCTTTTATACCACGCTCAGTTCCTGCAACTTTTGCAGTATATCCACTTAAAAAATAATACATTGCTTGAGTGTTGTTTAGTTTTGATACAGGAGGTAAAACACCAAAAGCATCAGCACATAAGAAAATTATATTAGATGGATGACCTGCTTTTAAACTTGGTTCGTGATTTTCAATATGCTCTATTGGATAGCTTACACGAGTGTTTTCTGTCTTACTAGCATCACAAAAATCAACTTCTTTAGTGCAGGTTATAACTACATTTTCAAGTAAAGCATTTCTCTTAATCGCTGCGTAAATTTCAGGCTCACTATTTGGGTCAAGATTAATACATTTTGCATAACAACCACCTTCGTAGTTAAACACACCATTATCATCCCAACCATGCTCATCATCACCTATTAAAGCACGATTTGCGTCTGTGCTAAGAGTAGTTTTACCTGTGCCACTAAGACCAAAGAATAAGCAAACATCTCCATCTTTACCAACATTCGCACTACAATGCATACTCATCTTACCTTGTAAAGGCAGCCAGTAATTCATCATAGAAAACACACCTTTTTTCATCTCGCCACCATACCAAGTGCCAAGAATTAATCCTATGTTATTTTCTATATCAAATCCTACGAATACATCGCTATTTAAATCTTGATATTTATACATTTCATTTTTTAATTTGCACGCATTTATGATTACAAAATCAGGTTTGAAGTCTTTAAGTTCTTCATCACTTGGGCGAATAAACATATTTTTAACAAAATGTGCTTGCCACGCAATTTCTGTTATAAATCTTATTTTTTTTCTACTATCAAGACTAGCTCCACAAAATACATCCATAACATAAAGCTTTTTGCCATTTAAATATTCTTTTGCTCTTCTTAAATTATCATCAAAAATATCTTTAGTGCAAGCCCTATTTACATTGCCCCACGCTATATTTTCACTTGATGGATGAGAATTTACAAAATACTTATCCTTAGGGCTTCTACCCGTAAAAATACCTGTATCAACTGCAAATGTGTCATTTTGACAAACTTCACCTTCACGGCACTCTAACTCGTGAGCTCTTAACTCATCATAACTTAAATTGTAAAAAATCTTCTCCGGCTTTATGCCTAAATCTTCTAACATTTTTAACTCCTGTAAATAAAAATTGCCTAATTCTACTTTAAAAAACTTCCTAAGGGGTAAAAATTATTAATTAATATCAAAATTATTATAATTGGTGTTACAAATCTTAAAAAAATAAAATAAAACTTAGTTAAATTTTTGCCAAATATAGGTAAAAAGATTTTAAAGAATGAATATCTTTTCATTAAAAATCCAGCATAAATACTAGAAAACAACACTCCTAAAGGAAGCATTATATTACTTGTGAAAAAATCTAAAGCATCAAAAGTATTAAAGCTAAGCTTATTAGCCATTCCAAGAAGAGCTAAAATACCTATTATATAAACAAAAATTCCAATAATAATCAAAGCTTTTTTTCTACTCATTTTATTTTCAAGATAAAAAGTAAATGGCTCAATCATAGAAACAGCACTCGTAATTCCTGCAAAAAATAAAGCTATAAAAAAGCTAAATGATAAAATCTCACCTAAAAAACCAAATTTTGAAAATAAAGTAGCAAGGCTAACAAATACAAGTCCTGCTCCACTCTCATTAGGATTTGCTCCGAATTTAAATACAAAAGTAAAAACAATAAGTCCCATCATAAGACCTATTAAAAGATTTATAAACACTACAAATAAACTTGATTTTAAAATATTAGTTTTTTCATCTAAACTAGCAGCATAAGTGCTAATACAACCTATCCCAAGACATAAAGTAAAAAGACTAAGTCCTAAAGCATCAAGCAAAGAATTAAGCCCTAATTTAGAAAAGTCAGGTTTAAATAAAAACTCACACGCATCTAAAAATCCATCTTGAGTAAAGCTAAAACCTAGCATTAATAAAAGTATTACAAATAATGCAGGCATTAAAATCACATTTAATTTCTCAATCCCATTAATTATCCCGCGACTAACTATATAAATAGTCATAAAAAAGCAAATGCTAAAGCAAATTATGCTAATAAATAAATTCCCACCTATTGCATTATTAAAAAGCGCTCCTGCTTCATCTAAGGTATTAGGTAAAGAAAAACTTAAAAATATATAGTGAAATACTAAAGATAAAACCACTAAATAAAATGATAATACAAGTATGCCAGTAAGCATAAAAACCCCACCCATTTTGCATAATTTTGGCTTAAATCTAGCAAGGGTAAAATAACTTGTAGCTAAATCACTTTTAGTAATTTTTCCTAATGCAATTTCTGCTAAAAATAAAGATAAACCTAAGGTTAAACATAAGAATAAATAAAGTAAAACAAAGGCAGAACCACCATTAGTCCCAACCATTGTAGGAAATTTCCACGCATTTCCAAGTCCAACAGCACCACCCGCAAGGGCTAAAACAAAACCTACTTTAGAAAAAGTGCTCCTAGCTGAGCCAAAGTAAACTCCTCATAATAATCTCCTTTTTTAAAAAATAAGCCAAAATAATAACCTAAAAGATAGCAAAATGCAAGGAAATTAAAAATTATTTGTATATTTTGAATAAAAATATTAATTTTAATGATATTTTAGGGTTAATTGCCTAAATCAATAAGATAAAAGCTTTAAATAATTTCAAAACTAAGCAAAATAGAATAAGCCGTAAATGTCAATAAACCTACTAAAATCAATACAAATATGATAATTTTGAAAATATTCAAAACAAATTCCTTAGAATATAAATAATTTATTAAATTTTTAAATTGATAATGATTATAATACCCCCCCCCCATTAACAAAAGTAAATAAATTAAAAATTTTTTGAAATATTTTTATATTGGAATTTAATTTAAAATAAGAACTTCAGGTTCTAAAAGTATGTTAAATTGCTTTAAAACCTCATCTTGTGCTAGATTTATCAAATACAATGCGTCTTCAAAACTAGCTTTATTAAAATTTATTAAGAAATTTGCGTGCATTTCGCTAATCTTTGCACCGCCTTTTACCTTGCCTTTAAGCCCTGCTTTATCAATCAATGCTCCTGCACTAAAGCCTTGTGGGTTTTTAAAAATACTACCAAAACTAGCACCTTTTGGCTGATTTTCTCGCATTTTGCTAAATTGCTCTACTAATTCAAGGCTAAAACCTTTGTTTAATCTAAGTCTAATAGCATAAATTGTGCCTTTTATATCACTATTTCTATAAGTAAAATTTGGCTTAATCCATTCATTATCAACATTTACTTCTAAAATATAATTTTTTATTTCAAATTCTTTCATCCCTGCATTCATTTTAGTAATGCCGCCCATTTGTCCTGGTAGGTGTGATAAGAATTCTAAACCTGTTAGATTGTTTTTCTTACAATAATTAAATAATTTATATGAGCTAGTTCTAGCCCCTATTTCTAAATAATCATTATATTCTTTAATATATTCGTATTTTTTGCCTAAAATTGCAAGATTTTTAGGCTGATTGATTAGCAAATTACTAGCATTTCCAATGACTAAATAATCGTGTTTAATCATCTCATCAATTACTTTTACTTCACAATTTGCGCCGATTTTTACGCTTGAGTATTTTGAAAAATCAATTATCATAATCGCCTTGAATGCTTAGCAATTCAAAATAATCTTTTTGCAATTGTGCATTGGTTTTATTAAGCTCGTATATTTGATTTTTTAGCTTTTCTATCCTTGTATCTAGCATCATAGTTGTCTCTATTGATGATTTAGAAAACAATATCGCAAAAAGCCCAAAAAATAAAATAAATACATAAAGGGCAATTTCTAAAATGCCCTTTGTAAAAATCTTTAAATTAGACTTTTTATAATTATGATTGTCTAATAATTCTTGCATTAAAATCCTGCTTCAATTTCAAGCAATCTATTATATTTAGCTGTTCTTTCTCCCCTTGCAGGAGCACCTGTTTTAATATACTTGCAAACTAATGAAAAATCAGCTATGAAATTATCTTCGCTCTCCCCACTTCTATGGCTCATTATAGTATTATAGCCATTTGCGTGAGCTAGTTTAATAGCATCTATTGTTTGAGAGATTGAGCCGATTTGATTAGGCTTGATTAAAATCGCATTTGCCATACCTTCATCAATGCCTTTTTGTAATAATTTAACATTAGTTACAAATAAATCATCTCCTACTAATTGTGTTCTTGAGCCGATTTTTTTAGTCAAATTAACCCAGCCTTCATAATCTTGCTCTGCAAGTGCGTCTTCTATGCTTAAAATAGGATATTTTAATAATTTTTCATACTCATTAATCATCTCATCGCTACTTAGCTTTTTGCCTTCATAATCATATTTTCCATCACTATAAAGCTCACTTGCTGCAACATCTAATGCTAGGTTGATTTTGCCACTAAAACCTGCTTTATTAATCGCTTCTAATAATAATTCAATAGCTTCTTCATTGCTTCTTAAATTAGGTGCAAATCCACCTTCATCTCCTAATGCTGTGCTTAAGCCTTTTTTCTTTAAAATATCTTTTAAAGTATGATAAGTAATTGCACTTGAGAATAATTTTTCTTTAAAAGTATCAAAACCTGTTGGAAGCAACATAAACTCTTGAATATCTATATTATTATCAGCATGAGCTCCACCATTTAATACATTTAGCATAGGTGTAGGAAGTGCGTTAAACTCTCCACATAAATATCTATATAATGGTAAATTACTAGCATTTGCTCCTGCTTTTGCAACTGCCATTGAAATTCCTAAAACTGCATTAGCACCTAAGCTAGAATAATTACTCGTGCCATCAACTGCTAATAAATGCTCATCAATTTCTCTTTGATTAAATACGCATTTGCCTATTAGTCCAGCTGCAACATGCTTAGCATTATTTACTGCTTTACTTACGCTTTTACCGAAGAAATAGCTCCCACCATCTCTTAATTCTAAAGCTTCATTAATCCCTGTGCTAGCACCACTTGGAACTATTGCTTCACCACTAATACCATTTTCTAAAACTACTTTAACCTTAACGCTAGGATTACCCCTACTATCTAGCACTTCAAGTGCATCAATCTTCGCTATTTTCACCAACTTCTCCTTCTAATGTAATATCATCGCCTATACTAGCTTTAATTTTTTCTGCAATTTCATTTGCTATTTCTTTGTTTTCTTTTAAGAAAATTTTAGCATTTTCTCTACCTTGACCTAGTTTATTACCACCATAGCTAAGCCAAGCACCACTTTTATCTACAATATCAAGCTTAATACCATAATCAATCAATTCGCCTTCGTAGCTAATGCCTTCTCCATACATAATATCAAATTCTGCTGTTTTAAATGGAGGTGCAACTTTATTTTTAACTATTTTTGCTTTTGTTCTATTTCCAATAGGCTCTTCGCCTTGTTTTAATGTAGCAGTTTTTCTAATATCAATTCTTACACTTGCATAGAACTTAAGCGCATTTCCACCCGTTGTTGTCTCTGGGCTTCCATAACCTGTTTGACCTATTTTCATACGAATTTGATTTATGAAAATTACCATTGAGTTCATCTTGCTAACTACTGAAGTAAGCTTTCTTAAAGCTTGGCTCATAAGTCTTGCTTGAAGACCTACATGAGTATCTCCCATCTCTCCATCAATTTCAGCCTTAGGAGTAAGTGCAGCAACACTATCTACTACTATAAGCTCTACCGCTCCACTACTTGCTAAGCGTTCTACAATCTCTAATGCTTCTTCTCCGCAACTTGGTTGAGATACTAAAACATCATCAATATTTACGCCTAAATTCTTAGCATACACAGGGTCAAGTGCGTGTTCAGCGTCAATAAAAGCACAAGTATAACCCATCTTTTGAGCTTGAGCTACGATTTGAAGTGTTAGCGTTGTCTTACCACTACTTTCTGGCCCATAAATCTCTACTATTCTTCCTTTAGGAACTCCACCAATTCCAAGTGCAATATCTAGCCCAAGTGAGCCTGTAGAAATTGGCTCAGCCTTTATTATAGGCTTATCTCCAAATCTAACAATAGCACCTTCTCCACAAGCTTTATTAATGCCTTTTAATGCAGCTTCAAGGGCTTTTGCCTTATCTTCAATTACTGCTGTTTCTTTTGCTTTTGCCATACCTTTCCTTTTTTTAATTTCTTAATTTGATTTTTAACCTAAGATTATAAATAAATAAGAATATTGCAATAAACATAGCTATTAAAAATGCGTCTCTTGGATGATGAAGATTGAAAATATGTTCTAATAATTCATCTATTAATGGACTAGAAAATTGTCCGCTAAATGTCGCAATACTAGCTAATGCCATATTTGTAGCTAGGTTTTGTTTTTTACTTCTAGTGCTAATTTGTGAAAACAAAAATGGTAAGCTAAAGCCAACTGCAAGACCATTTAAAATAGCTGCAATTATTCCTATTATTAGCATTAAATTAATTCCTGCGATTTCTATATGTTCGCTAAATCTTATAGCAAAAAGTAAAAAGGCTAAAATATAAATAAATGCTCCTAAGATTTTGATTTTTGTTCTAATTTTTTTAACAACTTTATGTAAATTCATAGAAGCAATTGCACCAAACAAGCCATTAAATCCCATAATTACACCAATAAAACTTGCGCTAATGATTTGCTCTTTTTGATAAATTATTGAAAAATTATTCGTAAAATTAAAAAACAAAACTTGGACTAAAAATAAATTAATATAAATTCCACTAAGATTTTTTATATTTCTTAAATCTAATTTCTTTTTCTTCTCCGCTATTTTTATATTAGGTAAAAAAATCATATTTAAAACAAATAAAACCAAAGCAAAAAGATATATTAAAAAGCTATATTGCCAAGAAATTGACGCTAAAAAGCCAGAAAAACTAACGGTAATAACTGCTCCTAATTGATTACACATTGCACTAAGTCCCATTAGTTTTCCTTGCTCTTCTTTTTTAAATAAAAAGCCAAGTAAAGAAACGCTTAATGGCATTAAAAAGCCAGTGCCTAAGCCTAAAATCGCTCTAAACACCAAAACCTGAATTATGTCATCTAAGAAAAACGGAGCAACCCCGCCAACTATAAACAATATAAAACCTATAAAAGCAAGTTGCTTAACGCTTAAATAATTTGCTAATTTTGCAAAAATTAAGCTTGAAAAGATAATAAAAAGTGAAGGTAAAGTAATAATTAATTTAATAAGTAATTCACTATCATTTGAAAAATGCTTAGCAATAAGTCCTAAAGCAGGTGCAACGGCAGCTCCACCTGTAACGGTTGCTAAGGAAATACTTAAAATTGAGATTTTTAGCATATTCATTGAAGTTTCCTTAAGATTTATATAAAAAAACTATAATGAAAAAAATCAAATTAAAGGCAAATAATGAGAATTACACTACTTAATTACACCCCACTAAATATCTGTTCTCACGCTATGAGAACTTGTTGGCAAAGCTTTGATAAAGGCGATAATGGAGGAGAAAAAGACTGCGAACTAATAAATCGTATCGGAAATATTTATAAGCACTCTAGCACGCTTGAACATTTAAATTATAATTTTTATATTCAAGGCATTTCAAGAGCTTGTTTGCAAGAATTAGCAAGACACCGCCACGCAAGTTTATCAGTAAAAAGCACTAGATATACTCTAAAAGAACTAAGAAATGAAAGTGAGTTTAAGGAATTTGATTTTGCTAATGCACAAAAATATATTGTGCTAACTGGAAATCGCTTGGTTGATAATGCTAGTATTTGTGCTTTAGAAAAACTAAGAATTATTTTAAATGCCGAAGGAATGACACAAGATATTGCTAAATATGCCTTGCCAGAATGCTATAAAACCGAGCTTACTTGGAGTATAAATGCAAGAGCTTTACAAAATTTCTTAACTCTTAGAACTAGTAAAGCCGCACTTAAAGAGATTAGAGAACTTGCATTTAATATCTATGAAGCTTTACCTAAAGAGCATAAATTCATTTTCAAAGGTTGCTTAAATGAAGCAAATTAGCCTAGCTCATAGCCCTGATGCTGATGATATTTTTATGTATGCAGCAATTCGCTATGGTTGGATAAGTTCGGAGTTTAATTATACTAGCGTTGCTGATGATATAGAAACGCTAAATAAAGCAAGTTTAAATAATATTTATGATGTTTGTGCAATTTCTTTTGCTGTGTATCCTAAAATTCAAAGCGAATATGCCTTGCTAAGATGTGCTACTAGTTTTGGCAATGGCTATGGTCCAAAACTAATCACTCTAAAAGATAAGGTTTTAAAACCTAATTTTAAAGTGGCTTTAAGTGGGGAAAATACCACAAATGCTTTAATTTTTAAACTAGCATATCCTAATGCAAGAATTACTTATATGAACTTTTTAGATATAGAAAAAGCTGTTTTAGATGGTAGTGTAGATGCTGGGGTGTTAATACATGAGAGTATTCTTAATTTTAGTGATAAATTAAGAGTTGAGCGTGAGATTTGGGATATTTGGGCGGAGTTTTGCAAGGCTGAATGTGGCGAAGTGCTTACCTTACCACTTGGTGGAATGGCAATACGCCGATCTTTAATGCTAAGCGATGCGATTAAAATTGAAAATGAGCTAACTCGTGCAGTAAAAGTCGCTACTCAAAATAAAGCTTTATTAAGTCGTATATTGCTTGGCAAAAACGAAGTGAGAGTAAATGAAGATGAGCTTAATAAATATCTAAGTCTTTATGCAAACGATGATAGTATTAGCTTAAAAGATGAGCAAATAAAATCACTTGAAGTATTGTTTAAATTAGGTGAGCGAGTTGGCTTTAGTCCTTGTGATGTAAGGCTTAATCTAATTCCAAGCGAATACGAAAGCTTAAGAAATTCATGAAAAATCTTTTAATAATAGTAGATTTTCAAAATGATTTTGTAACAGGCTCTTTAGGGTTTTTAAAGGCACAGAATTTAGAAAATATCATCTTAGAAAAATATGAAAAATATCTTAAAAACAATGATGAGATAATCTTTACTATTGATACACATAATGATGATTATTTAGACACTATAGAAGGGCAAAATCTACCTATTAAACATTGTATTAAAGGCACAAATGGGATAGAAATTTATGGGAAATTAAATGAGTTTTCTAAAAATCATTTATGCTTTTATAAAAATACTTTTGGCTCAATTGAACTTGGAAATTATCTAAGCAATAAAAATTATAAAAATATTGAAATAGTTGGACTTGTAAGTAATATTTGTGTCTTATCAAATGCAGTAATTGCAAAATCTGCACTTCCTAATGCAAATATTTTTATAGATAAAAACGCAACCGCTAGTTATGATGAAGACTTGCACCAAAAGGCTTTAGATATTTTAAAAAGTCTTCATATAAATATTATTTAAAAAATACTTAATTCAAATTCTAAAATTGAATTTGAATTAAATAATATTAATTTATGCTAATTTATCTAGTGTTTTATTCTTTAGCAAATCTTTTACTATATCAGCACTATCGTGAGTAAAATCACCTAAAAACTCATCACTTTTTGCCATTTTCTCATCTATATAAGTCTTATCAACATTTAAAAAATTAGCGTAATGCTCGTTAGCTTTATCACTAGCTTTGTTAAATTGCTCTAAAAGTTGAGGATTTTGCAATGAATTTGGGTCAATGTTTAATATTTCAAGTTTATCTAAATCAGCCTTACTAAGTGCTTTTACCCCGTTTGTATTAATTGTATTTTTAATCCTTGTTAGGCTTGATAATGCGTTTGCGATTTCTTGCTTTTTCTTTGCTTCTTCATCATCAACATTAGTGCTTTTTATTTCATTTGATGCTAGATTTACATTTTGAGTGCTTGTATTTTGTGTGTTTAGGTTTTGTGGATTTTTATTAGCTGCAAATTCTTCGCTCTCACCTAAAGTTATCGTATCATCAAAATCACTATTTGATAATATTGTTTGATTTAATGCTTCATCAATATTTTTAGGCACAGAATCTAAAATCGTAGTATTATCAGCTAAAAAACGCTCAATTTTTTGATAGCTTTGATAATTTTGCGGATTTGTTCCATCTAAACTAAACTTAGCTACTACATTAAGCTCTAATAATTCATCTTTATTTAAAAAATCATTATTATTTTTATTAGCAGCTACATATCCCCTAGCATAAGCAATATCACTAAACCAACCACTTATATATTTTTCTGCATTACCATTTAAAATAATACTGCCATCTTCACGCTTATAAAAGTCTTTGCTATCAAAATGGCTTTTTAATTTATCTAAACTCTCATCACTAATACTTGCAGAACTTATGCCATTTTTACTTTCAAAATATATTTTATTGCCACTATTATTGCCTGTTTTTATATCATCAATTTTATTATTTTTGATATTTTCATCAATTTGTTTTAATTCGTTTTCGCTCTTTACTCCACCAAAACTCTCGCCCATTTTATGATAAGTATTATTATAAATATTAGATAAATTAACTTGCATTAAATCTCCTTTTTAAATAATTAATTTTCGTTTAATTTTATTT
>NZ_JAHCZE010000053.1:0-11407 GCF_018501205.1 Campylobacter sp. 2018MI01
TTCAATTTATAGATGGAGATGAAATGCAAGTAATGTTATATAACTCATATACTAAGGAAAAAGAAGAGAGAGAATATTATATAGATGGGTGTGGTTATGCGATCCCAACATATAAAATAAAATACAATTAAGAAGATATAATGGCAGTAAAACTACAAATAATGTTTAATTATTTATAGTTTTACAAGAATTTAAATCAATAGGATTAAATAAGTTCCATTGTTTGTTTTACTATTGATAATTCTTCGTTAGTTGGAATAACTAAAATTGGGTATTTTGAATCAGCTTTTGCTATATTTCTAGCTACTTTTTCACGCTTAGCATTTTTTTCTTCATCAATGCTAAAGCCAAGATGTGCAAGTTGCTTACAAACCGCAGCTCTCATTAAATCATCATTTTCACCAATACCTGCTGTAAAAATTAGAGCCTTAGCAGGAGTTACTGCAAGGTATGAGCCTATGTATTTTGCAATTCTATAGCAAAACATATCAAATGCTAATTTTGCTTTCTTATCACCATTTTGCATTTTTTCTTCAATTTCACGCATATCATTTGCACCACAAATTCCTAATAAACCACTTTGTTTATTGCAAATTTTATCAAGTTCAGCAATGCTTAAACCTTTATTATATGCTAAATAAAATAAAGCTCCAGCATCAATATCCCCACATCTAGTTCCCATCATTAATCCTTCAAGTGGAGTAAGACCCATTGAAGTATCAACGCATTTACCATCTTTAATAGCACTAATACTTGCACCATTTCCTAAGTGAGCTGTAATTGCATCTATGTTTTTAATACCTAAGAATTTTTCTGCTTCACGAGTTACAAATTCATGAGATGTTCCATGAAAGCCGTATCTTCTAACGCCATCTTCTTCATAATATTTATTAGCTATTGCATAGCGATATGCGATTTCTGGCATTGTTTGATGAAATGCTGTATCAAATACTGCTATATTTTTAACACTTGGAGCAAGATTTATAATTGTTTTAATTCCTGAAATATTTGCAGGATTATGTAAAGGTGCTAATTTTACTAATTCATCTAAAGCTTTTAAACATTTATCATCAACTAATGTTGCTTTAATAAATTTATCCCCACCATGCACCACACGATGACCTACTGCTGCTAATTCATTAAAATCAGTTAAAAGTCCGCTTTTAGCAAATAAATCACGAACTACTTTTAAGCCATCTTCGTGATTATTTATGCCACCTAAATGCTCTAATTCTTTGCCATCAAATTTAATTTTTGCTCTTGAATTGCTTTCTCCAATTTGCTCAACCAAACCACTCGCAACACTATCTTCATTAAAAAATAATTGGAATTTCAGTGAGCTTGAACCTGCATTTAAAACTAATATTTTTTTCATAATTTTTCCTTTTTTTATAATTTATTGTGCTTGAATTGCACTAATTAAGCATGTATTTACAATATCTTCAACCAAACAACCCCTACTTAAATCATTAATAGGTTTGTTTAAACCTTGCAAAACAGGACCAACCGCAATAGCCCCTGCACTTCTTTGCACTGCTTTATAAGCTATATTTCCTGCATTTAAATCAGGGAATACAAATACATTTGCCTTTCCTGCTACTTTGCTATCAGGCATTTTTTTACTTGCTGTTGCAATATCTACTGCTGCGTCAAATTGTATAGGACCATCATAATTTAATCCTTCATAAGCTTTTGCTAATTCGCACGCTTGTTTTACTAAATCAACGCTTACTCCACTACCGCTATTTGCAGTTGAATAAGATAGCATTGCAACTCTTGGCTCAAAACCAAAAGCCTTATAAGTAGCCGCACTAACACTTGCAATTTCGGCTAGATTTTCAGGAGTTGGATTAGGATTTACCGCACAATCAGCAAAATACCAAACCTTATCACTTAAGCACATAAAAAATCCACCACTTACACTCTTAACACCTGGTTTAGTTTTAACTATTTGAAGAGCTGGGCGAATTGTATCAGCAGTTGAACATGCAGCCCCACTAACCATAGCATCAGCGTAGCCTAAATGAACTAGTAAAGTTCCAAAATAATTTCTATCTTTTATAAGCTCTTTTGCTTGTTCAAGGCTCATTCCCTTTGATTTTCTAGCTTCATAAAGTGCATTTGCACATTCATCATCTAATGATGAATTACCTGGATTATAAGTCTTAACATCATCTAAATCTATACCTAAATCACTAGCTTTTTGTGCTATTTCTTTATTGTTTCCTAAGATAATTAATTTAACAGCTTTACCTTCTAATAAAATACTAGCAGCCTTTAAAATACGCTCATCATTTCCTTCTGGTAAAACTATAGTTTTAATATTTTCTTTAGCCTTGCTCTCTAGCATAACTTCAAATGCCATTGGGCTTATATAATCAGGTTTTTTAAGATTTAATAACTCATCTAAGCTTGTATTTTCATTATATAAACTTGCGTATTTATGATGAATTTTAGCAAACTCAAATTTGGTTAAATCATTATCAATTACATAATTTAAATTAAGCTCTTTACTTAGTTTTAGATTTATCCAAAAAGTATCAAGACCACCAAAAACTCCAAAACTAGCAACTAATACAAAATCATATTTAGCTTTTAATTCATTAACTTTAATGATTATATTTTTATAAAAAGCATTTTCATTTTTTAAATACTCTTTAACGCCTGTTGCACTATCATATAAGTATTCAGTTTTTATATTATGCTCTTTTGATAATTTATTTAAACCACACACCCCGTCTTCACAAGCAAGTGCTTGGAAAACAACAATATTTGAATATTTTTTTGATAATTTTATAGCAAGATTATCTAAACTTTCCCTGCTTTGTTTTTGAAAGTAAATCGCATTCATTGCTACTCCTTCATTGATTAATTTTCGCTAGAGTATATGCCTAAAATATTAATAAATAAGGAAGAAAATATGAAAAAAAATTACATAAAATATTTTGTTTTCCCTTTGTTAATTTCGGGTTGTGGTTTGGCTGATCCGCAAATGGATATGAAAGCTCCAACATATGTAGAGCAAATTGAACCTAAGGCTGATAATAATTTAGGAAGTCCAGGCTCACTTTTTGGAAAAGGCTCTAATCCACTTTTTAGCGATAATAAAGCTATGAATGTAAATGATATAGTTACGATAATTATTAAAGAAGATACTAGCCAAAGTAGCAAAGCTAGTAAAAGCACGAATAAATCTTCTAATGCTAATTTAAATTCCGGAGTTTTTGCAGGATTATTATCAAGTCTTAATAAATCAGCAGATATTGGCTTTCAAACAAAAAATAATTCAGACTTTAGTGGTAGCGGTCAAGCTAGTAGAAATGAAAAATTTCAAACAACAATTAGTGCTAGAGTAATAAAGGTATTGGCTAATGGAAATTATTTTATTGAAGGAAAAAGACAATTATTAATAAACGGAGAAAAACAAATCGTCCAAATCTCTGGAGTAATTAGACCTTATGATATAACAGGTCAAAACACAATTGAGAGTAAATACATAGCAGACGCTAAAATACTTTATTCAACTCAAGGCGAAATTGATAAAGCTACTAAAAAACCTTGGGGAACAAAAGCAGTTGAAACTATTTGGCCTTTTTAACCTTGATTCAAGGTTAAAAAGACTTTATTTCTTATCATCTTCGTTGATTTTTAATAATAATTTATAAGCCTTATATACATTTGAAATTGCAGCTGCTATTCCAAATGCAAGTCCTACAAAAAATAAAGGCTTATAAATCTTAGCGAGTAAAATTCCTAAACCAACGCCAATTAGCACTGCAACTACAATGCTAATGCCTAAGCTTAGATGATTTGCAGCATCTATTACACTTTTTACTTTTTTAGCTCTTTTATTTTCTTCGTTATGCACGAATAGCCTTTTTGAACGCATTTATAAATATTTCAAGCTCTTTATCTTCAAACTTAGAGCAAATAAATGCAGTTTCATAGGTTGATGGTGCAAGATTTACTCCATTTTCTAGCATAATTTTATGAAATCTTGAAAACTTAGCTGTATCACTTGTCTTAGCGTCATCGTAATTTAATGGGTATTTTTCATTAAAGAAAAATCCTAACATTGAACCTATATTTTTAGCTACAAAAGGCACTCCTGCACTTTTACTCTCATCTAACATAGCATTAATTGCATTTTTTGCCCATTTATCACATTTTTTATAAATATCATCGTTTAATTGCTCAAGATTTGCAATACCTGCTGCCATTGCAAGTGGATTTCCACTTAGCGTTCCTGCTTGATATACTCCGCCTAGTGGGCTTAGAAGTTGCATAATTTCTTTTTTTGCAGCATAAGCTCCAACAGGAAGTCCCCCACCAATAACCTTGCCAAAACAAACCATATCAGGCACAACTTTATAAATCTCTAAAGCCCCACCTAAAGCAGCTCTAAAACCACTCATAACTTCATCAAAAATCAAAACGATTTTTAATTCATTGCAAAGCTTTCTAAGGTCTTCTAAAAACTCTTTTTTAGCAGGGACAAAACCCATATTTCCTGCAATTGGTTCAATAATAATTACACCTATTTCACTACCATTACTCTTTGCTATAGCAATTTGCTCTTTTACGCTTTCTATATCATTGTATTTAGCTGTATAAGTATCTTTTACAGCGTTTTTACTAACTCCACTTGAGCTTGGAGTATTAAAAGTAGCCAAGCCACTTCCTGCATTTACTAAAAGCATATCAGCGTGTCCGTGATAACAACCATCAAATTTAATAAGCCCATCACGATTAGAATAAGCTCTTGCTAAGCGAATTGCACTCATAGTAGCTTCTGTGCCACTATTTACAAATCTAATTTGCTCTATTGCAGGATATAACGATATAACTTTTTGTGCTAATTTGCTTTCAGCTAATGTAGGAGCACCATAACTTGTGCCATCTTTTGCTGCATTAATAATAGCGTTTGTTACATTTATATCAGCGTGTCCTAAAATGCAAGGTCCATAGCTTTGAACTAAATCAAGGTATTTTTTATCTTCAATATCAATTATATAAGCACCATCGCCCTTTTTTATAAATACAGGCTCACTACCTACACTTTTAAATGCTCTTACAGGAGAATTAACCCCACCTGCTATTAATGTTTGTGCTTGTGCGAAAGCTTCTTTATTTGTCATTTTTTTCTCCTTTTTTCTTGATATATAAGTATAAATTTTTTATTTCTTCATTTGTTAAATAATAATTTGGCATTATATTTTTTGAACTTGTTTTACTAACTAAGGCTTTATAAAAATTCTCATAACTAATATTTTTAATACTAGGGATTATTACTTGAATGGTTTTTCCATTTTCTTTATAAGTAGCAAATATTTGCTCACTTCCATCAAGCCCGTGACATTTATCACAACCAATTCCCCTTGGGTTTTGATACAAGCTTAATTGATATTCATCTTTGCTTAAAAAATCACTATTAGCATAAACAAATACGCTAAAAACTAATAATATTAATTTTGATTTCATTTTATAATCCGTTGTTTTTAAGGGTTATAATACAATCTTTATTTTTATAAAGGTTACAAATTGATACTAGATGGAAAAAAATTAAGCAAAGAATTATACGCACAATTAAAACTCAAAATTAATGAGCTAAAAACCAAACCTTGCTTAGCTGTAATTTTAGTAGGAGATGATTATGCTAGTGGGGTTTATGTAAGAAGTAAATTAAAAGCTTGTAATGAATTAGGAATAATTAGTAAAGATTATAAGCTAGATAGTAGTATTAGCGAAGAAGAATTATTAAAAATCATAAGAGATTTAAATGATGATGATAGTGTAGATGCTATCTTAGTGCAACTACCTTTACCAAATCATATCAATAAAGACAATATCATAAACGCTATAAATCCTATTAAAGATGTAGATGGTTTTACTCCACTTAATTTAGGTTTAGTTTTAGCGAATTTAAAACCACATTTTTATGCTTGCACCCCGCTTGGAATTGATATTTTGATGAAGCATTATGGTATCAGTGTAAAAGGCAAAAATATTTGCATAATAAATGATAGTATCATAGTAGGTCGCCCACTTGCTGCTATGATGATTAATGAAGGTGCAAGTGTTAGCGTATGCCACAAATATACAAAAGATTTAAAAGAGCATACTTTAAACGCTGATATTTTAATAAGTGCTACAGGTGTAATTCATCTAATAAATGATGATTTTATAAAAGATGGAGCTATTTTAATTGATGTTGGGATTTGCAAAGAAATTGATGGCAAAAAACTATCAGGAGATTATCTTAAGACAAGTAATAAAGCTAGTATGATTACTCCAGTTCCTGGTGGAGTAGGACCTATGACTATTTATGCACTAATGCAAAACACATATGAAGCAAGATTAAAAAAGGAAGAAAATGCAAGAAAATAAAACAAAATGGCAAAAATTAGTTGATTTTTGGAATTCATGGACGGGGACTATTGTATTTGTTCTTGTTTTTATATTTTTCGTAGCTCAAGCTTTTACAATACCAAGTGGCTCTATGAAAAACACACTTTTGGTAGGAGACCATTTATTTGTAAAAAAATTCGCCTACGGGATACCAACTCCTAGAATTCCATTCCTAGAAGTTCCTGTGTTGCCTGATTTTAAAGGCGATGGGCATTTATTAAGCTATGCTAAGCCTAAAAGAGATGATATAGTGGTGTTTTTGTATCCGCACAATACAAAGCTACATTATGTTAAACGCTGCGTTGCTTTAGGAGATGATGAGATAATATTTGCAAATAAGACCCTTTATGTGAGAATGCACGAAGGAGATGAATATATGAGAGCAAATTATCCTGCTAATAAACAAGTGATTTTACAAGGCAAATTATACATAAAAGAGCCTTATACTAAAAAGGGTATTCATTATGATGAAAGAGTGGATTTTGATAAGGTCATAGAATACTTTATGGCTAAGGGTGAGTTTGTAATGAAGCCAATTTATGTTAGTGAATTAAGAAGTGATATTAAAGCGTATTATTATAAGGTGCCTAGCAATGAATACTTTATGATGGGTGATAATCGCGACCACTCAAATGATAGCCGCTTTTGGGGAAGTGTAGATTATAAATATATTGAAGGTAAGCCTTGGTTTGTTTATCTAAGCTGGGATGATGATTATAATATCCGCTGGGAAAGAATGTTTAAAAGCGTTGATACCTTAGAAAACGATGAAAGATATATCCATCACGAAATAAGCGATATTAATTCTCTTGATTAACAAAAATATCTAATTCAAATTCTTGTGATTTGAATTAGAATTTATTTTATAATACATTATATTTTAAAGGTAATTTATATAAAAATTAAAATTATTTAATTGTATTTGAAGACTTTTCACTTAAAATCTTTTCAATTTTCTTTTGTTGTTTTGCTATGTATTTTTCGCCTAGTGGTTGTGCTTCTTCTTTTGCTTCCATTTCATAGCCACCTTTACTCATTGCAGAATACTTTTGTCTAAACTCTGTGTATAAAAAATAAACCGATAAATCATCAACAAAAGGCAATGAAACTAGCTTGGTTTTAGTTTGATATATTGTGTAAGTTTTTAAGTTTTTACCATTTAAGAAAAATAGTGCTAAATAGCTTGATAAAATATCTAATATACAAAGTGCAAAAAACACAGGAAAGAATATTATTTTACCTAGTGGGTAATCTAGCTTATAGCTCAAACTTTTTCCTTCCATTTCTTTAGTATTAAAAGAATCTTTATCAAATATATATGAATAAGCTAAAGCAGGTCGCTTAGATTGCAATCTAAAAACTATATCACTTTTATTTATCGTTGCGGTTACTTTTTTGTAACTTTTTGCTATACCAAAAAGACCTTCTTTATCTATCTCATAAGTATCAAAACATATCTTTTCATTATCTACGCTAATATAAAAATCATTATTTTTAACAAATCTAAGTCTTTTTATTTGTCTAAGGTTTAAAAAGAATATAATAAAAAATATACTATGAAGTATTGCTTCATCCATCCTTTTTATCCACCATAAATCCGACATTCTTGGTGTTGGTCTATTATATAGCATGATTAAGTTATCTATACTTTTATAAAGTGTATAAAACGCAATAAAAGTCAAAAAAATTTCAATAATAAATCTAATAAGCTCTAAGCTATATAAATAATCGTTTTTTATTTTATAATCTTTTAAATTGTCTATATTCAAATTTATCCTTTGTTTTTAATAAGGTTAATTATATCAAATAAACAATAAAAATTCATAAAATTTAAAAATAATTATTAAAATTATGTTACTTTTCGTAATAAATAATATTAAAAAATATTTTTTAATTTAATTTCAAATCCCTAATTCAAATTCTTTTAAAACTATAAATAATATTTATTAAATTATTTATAGTTTTAGTGTTTATAGATTTTGTTGTTTGTATAAATGTGCGTAGTATCCATTAAGCTCCATTAGTTTTGTATGATTTCCACACTCAACCAAATTACCCTTATCAAGGACTAATATCTCATCACAATCTTTAACCGTGCTTAATCTATGTGCTATTATTATAAATGTTTTGTTTTGTTTGATTAGTGATAGATTTGATGTGATGATTTTCTCGCTTTCATAATCAAGTGCCGAAGTAGCCTCATCAAATATCAAAACCCTTGGATTATGTAGCAAGGCTCTTGCTATTGCTATTCTTTGTCTTTGACCGCCGCTTAATGCAGAGCCTCTTTCTCCTACTAAAGTATCATAACCTGCACTAAGTTCGCTTATGAAATCGTGTGCTCCTGCTATTTTGCATACATTTATTATTTCTTGCATTGATGCGCTTGGCTTTGATAGGCTTATGTTTTCTTTGATACTACCGCTAAATAAATAATTTTCTTGTAAAACTACGCCTAAATTACTCCTTAAAACATAAGGATTTAAATGTCTTAAATCTATTCCATCTATATAAATAGAGCCTTCGTTTGGGATATAAAGTCTTTCTATGAGTTTTGTTATGGTGCTTTTACCACTGCCACTGCGTCCTACTATTCCTATGCTTTTATTTGCTTGTAGGTTAAAGCTTAGATTGTTTAAGACATAGTTAGAATTTGGGCTATATTTAAAGCTTACATTATCAAATTTTATATTACCTGATACTTGATTTAGCGATATAGGTTTATTTGTAGTTTGCTCTTGCGGTGTATTTAAAATATCTCCTAATCTATCTACGCTTAAAATAGCTTGTTGTAATTCATTCCACAAGCTTACAAGTCGCATAATAGGGGCGCTAAATTGATTGGCAAACATCTGAAAGGCTATTAATTGTCCTACGCTTAAACTCCCATCAATTACTAATCCTACTCCAAAATACAAAATTGCTAATGTCATAAGCTTTTGTAAAGAATTAGCAAAAGTACTTGCGATATTGCTTAGATTACTTAAATTAAAAGATGATTTTAAATATTTTGCTAAATAATCTTCCCAGTATTTTTTCATACTACCTTCAATGGCTAGGGATTTTATGGTTTGCATTCCTGTTATGCTTTCTACTAGATATGAATTAGATGCTGCTCCCATTTGGAATTTATCTTCAAGCCTTGCTCTTAAAATAGGCGTTATAAAAAAATAAATCAAAGCAATGCAAATCACAAAAGCTAATGAAACAAATGTTAGCTTCACGCTATATAAAAACATCATCAAAATAAAAACTATACTAAATAACAAATCTAAAATCACGCTTACTGATTTGTTGGCTATAAAATCTCTTATATTATCAAGCTCTCTTATTCTAGCTGCTATATTACCTACTTTTCTATTCTCAAAATACACCATAGGTAACAATAATAAATGTGTAAATAACTCACTGCCTAATTTTGCGTCAATTTTTGTGGTAGTATGAGTAAAGATATAATTTCTACTAAGGCTTAATAAACTTTCAAAAACAATAACGCTAAAAAATGCAAAAGCAATTACATTAAGTGTGCTTATACTATGGTGCAACAAGACTTTATCAAGGACTACTTGGGTAAATAAAGGTGTAACTAAGCCAAATAATTGCATAACAAAACTTGCTAATAAAATTTGTAATACAATACCCTTATAGCTTAGCATTCTTTTATAAAACCAAGAGAAGCCAAACTTTACACTATCGTTTAATAATTTGTGTGCTAGGATTAAGATTTTATCACTTGATAAATTATGTAATTCTTCATAGCTAATTTGCCTTGCTTCTTTTCCACCATCAAAAATAAGAGCTTGTTGATTATTAAAATCAAGTTTTAAAACTACAAAATATGTTAAATCTTTTTTCAAAAATATAAAAGGTGCTTTATATAAATGAAGGTTTTTTAAATTAAGCTTTTTGATTTTTACTTTAAAATCATTATCTTTAGCGATTTTTGCTAGTTCGTAAATACTTGGCTCGCTATCTTTTAAAGCGTATTTGTTACAAATCGCATTAATATCTATTGAAATATTTGCAAATTGTGCACAAAGTGATAAGCAACCTAAGGCTGTATGCATATTAATATCCTTTTTTACAATTATTAAATTGATTATTTATTAAATTAATTTTAATAGCGTTTGCATTTGCATTTATTATATATTCATTTAAATTTTGGAGTTTTTTATAGTTTTCTATACTTGCATTTATGACTTCAAATTTTGATTTTTCACCAGTTTTGTGTAGTTTTTGTATATAAAGCTCATTTGTATTTGCTTCTTTGCTTATTATCTTTAAGGTTTTTATTATTTCATCTTTGTTTTGTATGAAAAATATAAGCTCGTTTATTTGTTTTTCATATTCTAGCTTTGCTTGTATTAGCTCTTGATTTAATTTGTTTATTTCTAATTGTTTTAACTCTTTAGATGAACTTGTTTTAAATCCATCAAATATAATATAGTTAATCCCAATTCCTACTAAGTACCCGTGTTTTTTAGAACTATCGGCAAGGTCTTGATAATTATTTTTGGTTTTATCATAAAAATCATATCTTGAATAAAGGCTTATTGTAGGGCGTTGATTTAGGGATTTTAATTCATACATTGAGCTTTTTATTTTAGAATTTAATTCTAAAAATTTATTTGTTTTTTCAAATTCTAAAAAGTCTAAAGCAATTTCATCAATTTTACTAAAATTATCTATTTTATCAATATTAAGATTTGATAAATACGATATATATGATAAATAATTTCTTAATTCAAATTCTAGTTTTAAAATCTGTGTTTTTGCATCGCTAAAGTCCAAAAAATAAGAATTTACATTGATTAAATCTAATTCTCCAACTTTATTTAATCTCTTTGATAATTTATATAAACTTTCATAAGCAAGGCTTAAATTTTTATATGTTTTTAATTTATTTTCACTTAATAGTGCGAGTTTGTAGTATTCTAATAAATCTAGTGATAATTGCAATTCCTTATAACACTTATTGTAATTACTTGTAGCGATATTC
>NZ_JAHCZE010000054.1:0-11244 GCF_018501205.1 Campylobacter sp. 2018MI01
CATTTAATATTAAATCTTGATAAAAAAAACTAGAGCGTTTAATAATTTCATAAGAATACTTTACATTTTCATAGCTTAAGCTTAATTTATCTAAATATTCCTTGCTTGAGCAAAAGATTAAATTATTTTTTAAAATATTTTCAAAATCATAAAATAAGTCATTTTTTAAAGTAGTAATATTTAGCCTATTTAAACATTCTATGCTTAATTCATCTAATAAAACCACCCTTTTATCAATTGAATAAAACGCAAGCAATCTTGTTAAAGCAAATTCAAAATCATTTATTTTTAAAAATGCTACTTCTTTATCACTAATTGATAAATCCTTAGTGCTAATTATCGCATAAGCACCTTTTTTAATAGCTTCATTTGCCAATGCTTGTTCATTGGTAAAAAACGCACTAGCATTAGTAACGCTATTTAAATTAAGGCAAAAATCTTTAAGCCTAGAAACACTAGGCTTATTAATAATTTTTGCATTAATTAATTCTGAAAAATTAGTTATTTCCAATTTTTATCCAATCACAGCACCATTTTCACATTTAGTAAGCGGTGTTAATAAAACTAAGCTTTCATCTGAATTTTTAGCACTTAAAATCATACCTTCACTTAAATGCTTAAATACTTTTCTACTCTCTAAATTAGCAAGTAAAATAATTTGTTTGCCAACTAAATCTTTAGCATTATAATATTTCGCAATTCCGCTTAAAACTTGTCTTTTTTCAGTTCCTAAATCAAGTTGGAATTTTAATAATTTCTCACTACCTTCTACATTTTCACATTCTAAGACGGTTGCTACTTGCATTTTGATTTTTGCAAAATCATCAATTTTGATTTTTGGCTCTTTTAATTCTTGTTTTACTTCTTCTTTGCTTTCAATTTTAAGCTCAACTCTTGAGAATAAATGTTCGCATTCGTTTAAATTAAATTCTTTTTGTAAATTAAACATATCGTTATATGTTTTAGTATCAATATTTACTCCTAAAGCATTAGCTATTTTTGCACTAGCTTTTGGCATAACAGGACTTAATAAAATACTAGCATTTTTTAAAATGTTAAAAATTACTGCTAATAAGCTTTGAGTTTGTTTGCTTTCGTTGTTTTTCATCATAGTCCAAGGCTCATATTTTGAAACCATCGCATTTGCTATACTTAAAGCTTTCATAATTTCGCTTATATATTCATTCATTCTAAGCTCATTTATAGCATTTATACTTGCTTTAAAATATTCATTTGCTTTATTTAATTCTTCACTAAATCCTGATTCAAATTCCACTTTCAAATCAAAATATTTTTTAGCCATTGATATGCTTCTGCTTAATAAATTACCTAATTCATTTACTAATTCAGCATTTATTTTATTAACCATTGCAAGTTTGCTAAAATCTCCATCATTTCCAAAAGGCATTTGAGATAATAAAAAATATCTTAAAGGCTCATTGCCAAATTCGTTTTTAACATCAATAGGATTTATTACATTTCCTACACTTTTACTCATTTTTTCGCCTTCAACCGTCCACCAGCCGTGCGCTCCTATCATTTTAGGCAACTCTAAATCAAGGCTCATTAAAAAACAAGGCCAATAAATTGCGTGGAATTTTAAAATATCTTTACCAACTAATTGAATATTTGCAGGCCAAAAAGACATTTTTTCATCATTATCTAAATACCCTAAAGCACTCAAATAATTACTCAAAGCATCAAGCCATACATAAACTATATGCTTACTATCATTTAATTCATCAGGTATTTTTATGCCCCAAGAAAAACTAGTTCTAGTTACCGATAAATCCCTTAAGCCTTGTTTTACGAATGCTATTACTTCGTTTTTTTTGCTAGCTGGCATAATGCAAGTAGGATTATCTTCATACCATTTTAATAATCTATCTTGGTATTTGCTTAGTCTAAAAAAATAGCTTTCTTCTTTTAAAATTCTAGTAGGCTTTTTGCAATCAGGACATTTATCATTATCAAGTAATTGAGTTTTTGTATGAAAAGTCTCGCAAGATACACAATAATGACCTTCGTATTCATCTTTATAAATATCGCCTTTTTCATACATTTTTAAAAAAATCTTACGAACGCAATTTTTATGATTTTCATCAGTTGTTCTAATAAAATAATCATTACTAATTTCAAGTTCAGCCCACAAATCTTTAAAACTTTTGCTAACTTTATCAGCATAAGCTTTTGGACTTTCGTTGTTTTTGATAGCGCTTTCTTCTATTTTTTGACCATGCTCATCAGTGCCTGTTAAAAAGAAAGTCTCATCTCCTTTAAGTCTAGCAAATCTAGCAAGTGTATCAGCAATTATAGTAGTATATGCGTGACCTATATGAGCTTTGTCATTTACATAATAAATTGGAGTTGTAATATATGTTTTCATCTAAATCCTTAAAAATTAAAATCTTGTGAAGCACCTTGCGACATATTTTCATAAGTAGCCTTTACAAAAGCATTTCTTATATCGCACTCACAGAGCTTTTCACAATCTATACAAGATAATTTATTTTGCGTTTTTTGTTGGCAATCTTGCAAATTCTTTTTAGCAATTTGCAAATTACTCTCATAAATATTCATCTAAATATGCCTTTTCACTGATTGAACCAAGATAACAAGGTGTGCTTGCGTGAATTGTGCTAAATTTTAAATTAAGCAAACTTTCATATCCTTTAGAGCCTTTTATCCCATCACTTGAAAATCCACCAGCTTTTTCGTAAATATAAGCGAAAGGAAATACTTCAAATAAAGCCCTAAGTTTTCCTAATTTACCATCATTTAATGTAGCTTCACTTGTATTTGGATATGAAAACAATCCCCCACCCTTTATTAAAATCTGATGCAAATCACTAACCATAGCACCGCTATATCTTAAGCGGTATCCATCACTAAATATTTTATCAATCATTGCTTTATGAGCTTTACTCCAATCTTTTTGAGTGCCGCCTGTTGCGTTTAATTTACCTTTTTCATTTAGTTTTAAATCTTTTAAGAATTTAAATTCTTTTCCATCGTATTCATATAATTTTGGCTCATTTATACAAACTACTAATTGGGTTCTAGGACCATAAATTGAATAAATAGCTGCTTTTAAACTATTAGGCTCTGCAGTATTTTCATAGATGGCAAATATACTTCCTACTGCAAAATTAACATCAAATAAAGAAGAGCCATCAAGTGGGTCATACGCAACTATATATTTTGCATCATCGTATAAAAATTGCGGATTTTCTTTTTCTTCACTGATAATTGCTTTAATTGAGCCAATTTTACTAAGCTCGTTTGTAATTATCATATCGCTTAATACATCTTGTTTTAATTGTAAATCCCCACTAGCATTACTTAATTCTGTATAGCCATATTCAGGGTTATCAAAGCTTTGCTTAATCTTTAAAACGCTTTGTTTTATAGCTTCTATTATTTCTTGCATTAAATCTCCTTAGCATTATTTAAAACAAATTCACTAATACTAGCAATATCATCTAAATTAAATTGCTTTAAACCATAATCTTTATTAGAATAACTAGCTAATGCTAAAGAATATTCTAAATAACTCTCATCAACTTCTTTGCAAAACACACATAATCTTGGTAAAGGCAAACTTTTAAGTCCTTCAACTAAAACAATATCAGCACTAAATTGCTTAATTATTTGCTCTATTTCTAAGCTTTCGTGATAAAAAATAGTGGTTTTTACAGGGCTTAAAACCGCAACTTCAGCACCCGTTTGATAGAATTTAAAACTATCTTTACCATTCGTATCAAATACTGCTTTATCTTTTGGGTCATGCTTAATTATTGCTACCTTTAAGCCAAGCTTTTGTAAATGCTCTGAAATTTTACAAATTAGTGTAGTTTTGCCCGAATTTGATGGGCCAGTAAATGCGAATGCTTTTTTCATTGATTAACCTTTTTTATTAAAAATTATAAATTTATAAATTAAACGAAAGAGAAGTAATGAAAAAAGCTTTATTTTTAGTAATTTTGATATGTTTTACAGCTTGTGTTAGGCAAAATGATGAATTTTATAATTCAAAAGAAGAAATAATGTTAAGGTCTTATTATGTAAATGATTGCATTATTAGTTATTTAGGAGTTAAGGATAATAACGATTATTTTGTGATTGCTAGTAAAAATGAAATTGAACATATAATAATTGAAGGGTATTTGGTTCAATTTTTAAAACTGCCAAAAAATGAATTTAATTTGCCTTATAAAAATGATTTTTTATATTTTTACAAAATAATAAATACTGCTAGTAAAAAGACAAATATTGATATAGAAATTACTTTAAATAATGAAGAAACAAGAAGCGCTAAAATACAAAGAATTTCAAAATCTCTTGAATATCAATTTTAAGGGCTAAAAAACCCTTAAAATTACGCTAATAATGACGCTATTTGAGTTTGGTTAAAATTAACTTGTTGAGCGTTTTTAAAACTTTCTTCATTTTGCTTTAAAAAATTAGCGTTTAATTTAGAAAAATCTTCATTTTTAAATCTATCGTTATTGTTATTTGCTGTTTTTAAACTATTTTCTATTTTTTCTAAATCATTTTTCAAATCAACTTTATTTGTATTATTATTTTGAATTTTTGAAATCATTTCATCTTGTTGAGTGCTGATTTCTTGATATTTTTTCTCGCTTAATTTTTCTTCACTTACTTTTTTCTCATTTAATTGTTCTACCGAAGTATCTTCAACTTTTTGAGTAGGTTTATTTTGAGCCATTAAGACATTGCTTTGTATGTTATTGTTAATTTGCATACTAAACTCCTTTTAAATTTTGCCGATTATAGCCTATTTTTCTTTTTTCTTAGTAAAAAATAATATTAATTGTAAAATAACCATAACTTTAAAAATCATTTCACTTTGCTTATGATTATCATTAAAATCTTTACTATCAGTAATGCCTAAAGCCTGCATATCAAGCACATTAGCTGTATGATAAAATACAAACACTAAGGCTAAAATCAAAATTATTAGGCTTAAAATTGGCTTTAAACTAAATAATTTATTTGAAATACTTTCATAAATAATATTTAAAAAGCTTACGAAAAGTAACAAATAATTAAATTTTACAAACACTTGTGTCATCAAAAGTCCGCTTTGAAAGTGGCTTAAAATCCCATCTCCAATAATTGCACTAGGATAAAAAATAATAGGAGCAACAACAATTCCTATGAATAATTCTACAAAAATTATTCCAGCTAATAAAAAATCATTAATTTTTTTCATAATCTAACCTTTCTGCTATAAAAACTCTGTCAAAACCATTTAAATCTTTATAAAAACTAGCCTTAAAATTCTTTTCTTTTAGATAATCATTTAGGATTTCTTTTTGATCATATCCAAATTCGCACATTAAAAATCTCACATTTTCTAAATAACATTTATCAATTATTTTAAATAATATCTCATATCCTTTTTTACCACCAAAAAGCGCTGTTTTAGGCTCTTTTAATACTGATTTATCTAAATTATATTCGGTGCTAATATATGGAGGATTTGAGATAATTAGTTCATAGTCTTTAAAATTAACTTTCATAAAATCGCTAATAAAAAAATCACAATTTATATTATGCAATTTAGCATTTTCATTGGCTAGTTTTAAGGCTAATTTGTTTATATCACAAGCTTTTATATTTGCTTTTGTAAATAATTTTAAAAATATACTAATAATCCCACTTCCAAAACCTATTTCAAAAATATTTTTTATGTTATTTTGATTTATTAGATTTATTGCTAAATCTATTAGTATTTCAGTATCATTTCTAGGAATTAACACTCCTTTAGCACATTTAAATTCTAAATCTTTTATATAAGTTTTTGAGAATATGTATTGTAATGGAGTGCCGTTTTTGTATTCGTTTGCAATACTTAAAAGTTTAATTTTATCGCTTGGATTTATCACATTTGCCCTTGCGACTGAATATTCAAGCATTGAATATGAAAAATACTCCATTATAATCTGTCTTGCAATTACTTCATTGCTTAGGGCTTTTAATTCGTTAAATGTGGCTATCATTTAATGCACTTATTCTTCTACTTAAACTCGGATGAGTTTTATAAATCATTTCATAAATAGCGTTATGATCTAACAAGGCTTTATTATGAATAGCTAATACCTTTAAAGCACTTATCATATCGTTTTTGCTAGTTTTTATTGCCCCATGTTTATCTGCACTAAATTCATTTTTTCTTGATAAAGAATTTAAAATAGGACTTAAAATAAACGAAATTGCCGAGCCTACCATAATAAAAGCAAACAACGGACTAGATACAAAGCCTTCTAAATTAAATTGATTTTCAAAAAAACTTGAAAAATATCCAAAAAACGCAAAGGTAATTAATAGATTTAAACCACTTATAAAAAGCATTTTTAAAATATCTTTATGTTTAAAATGCCCTAATTCGTGAGCTAATACGGCAAGTAATTCATCTTTACTCATAGCATTGATTAAAGTATCATAAAGAACTACTTTTTTTGCTCCAAACATACCCGCAAAATAAGCATTAAGTCTAGTATCGTTTTTACTAGCGTCCATACTAAATACCCCATTACTTTTAAAGCCACATTCATCTAATAATTTTGCAATATCATCTCTTAATTCACCTTCTACAGGGCTTAATTTGTTAAACAATGGAACTATAAAATTAGGATAAATAACCATAGCTAAAAGACTAAAAATAAATAAAATAGCAAAGCCACCTATCCACCAAAACTCGCCTAATTTAGCAATAGCAAAAAGCAAAATATAAACTAAAGCTCCACCTATAATTACTAATAAGATTAATGATTTTAAAAGGTCTTTAAAATACATTTTAGGAGTTTTTTTATTAAAGCCGTGCTTGGTATCAACAACCATAGTTTTATAATAATCTAAGCAGGTTAGAATGCAAGAATTTATAATAAAATACAATAAAACTAAAATAGTATTATCAAGCAGTGAATTAGGCTCAAAATGAACCTTTAATACATTAAATAACACCAATATAAATACGCAATTTAAAATAAGTGCTAAAAAATTATTTAGTATTGAAAATTTATGCTCAACTATGGCTATATTTTTAAATTCTATAAATTGCTCATCACTTAAAAAACATTTATTTGTTTTTGTTTTAATATGATTTATTTCAAGTAATTTAAGTATTGTTTCAATCACAAAAATTACACTAATTATACTAATTATCAACATTTTCTAACCTTTCTGTAAGTTCTAAAACTTCGTAATACTCATTTTCTAAAAGCTCTAATTCCTGATTTAAATTCTCAAGCCTTTCATTAAGAGCCAATATCCCATATTTTTCATATTTTGTAGGGTCGCTTAAGTATTCATTTAATAATCTAATTTCTTTTTCAATCTCTTCAATTTTAACTGGGTGTTCTTCTAGGATTTTATTTTGTTTATAGCTTAATTTTACGCTTTTTTTACGCTCAACTTTTACTGGTTTTTCTTTATCGTTTTCTATTTCGCTATTTAACTCGCTTAATTCATCGTTTAATTCTAAAAGCTCACTAAATTTCATAGTTTCAATTTCAATTGATTGATTTGAAAAGGCAAAAAGCTTAGTAGCAAGTCTATCCGTAAAATATCTATCATGACTTACAAATATCAAAGCACCTTTAAAATCCATTAAATACTGCTCTAAAATATTAATCGTAGCAATATCTAAATCATTAGTAGGCTCATCTAAAATTAATACCTCATAATCTTTTGTAAAAAGTTTTGCTAAAGCCACCCTACTTTTTTCGCCACCACTAAGTGAGCCGATTTTATAAGTAAGTTGTTCTTTAGGAAATAAAAAATGCTTTAAATATCCATATACATGCATATTAGAGCCTTTCACATTGATAGTATCACCGCCATTTGGACAAAAATACTCAATCAAAGTTTCATCATCTTTTAAATCGCTTTTTTTCTGGTCAAAATATCCTATATTTATCTCACCTTTTTTTATAAAACCACTGCTAGGGCGAAGTTTTTCAAGTAGAATTTGTAAAAAGCTAGATTTTCCACAGCCGTTTTTGCCTACAATTGCTATTTTTTCACCTTGTAAAATCCTTGCATTAAATGGCTTAAATAATAATTTTTCGCCTAGCGTTAGGCTAATATCGTGTAATTCAAAAAGCATTTTTTTCTTATTTGCTATAAGTGGATTTGATTTTATATCACTTGCACGGGCAAGCTCAACTCTTAGCCTATTCAAAATACTAGGATTTTTTTTAGCCTCTTCACGCATTTTAAAAATACGCTCTTTTCTGCCTTCGTTTCGCTTAAGCCTTGCTTTTACCCCACGACGCAGCCATTCTTCTTCGCTTTTTAATTGTTTTACTAAAGTTTCATAGCTTTTATTAAGGCTTTCTAGTAATCTTGCCTTAGCTTGTAAATAATTTGAATACCCACCTTCAAATTCTCTTAATTTTGCATCTTCTATTTCTACGCATTTACTTGCAATGTTGTCTATAAAATATCTATCGTGACTTATAAAAATAACACATTTTTTACTAGCTTTTAACATATCTTCAAGGTATTTACACATAGTTACATCTAAGTGGTTCGTAGGCTCATCTAAAATCAAAACATCAGGAGATTTAAGCAGCATACAAGCAAGGCTTAATCTTCTTAATTCCCCACCACTAAGACTTGCTAGATTTCTATTTATAAAACTACTTAATTCAAATTCTTTTAAAGCTCTATTTATTTTACTATCAATACTCCAAGCGTCCTTGCTCTCTATTAAATCAAATAAAATTTGTTGTTTTTGTAATAATTCTTTATCATTTGGATTAGTTGATAGTTTAGAATTAATCTCATTATATTCGCTTAAAGCATTAAAAATATCGCCTAATTCCAATTTAATATATTCATCTACGCTAAGATTATAATCTATATTAATGCTTTGAGAAAGCATAGAAAAATTTATGCTTGAATTAATCAACACCCTACCATTATCAGGTTCTATTTCTTTAGTAATTATTTTTAAAAATGTAGATTTGCCCTGCCCGTTTTTACCTATTATTGCGATTTTTTCGCCATCGTTTATACTAAAATTTACATTTTTTAAAATAACTTTTTCGCCGTAAGCTTTATCAATATCAATACAATCTATTAAAATCAATTTAAATAATCCTTAAGTTTTTTAATGGCTAGTATTCTAGCCTTTAAAGATTATTTAACATCTACATCAAAATAAATTTCAACTTCTTCGTGAGTTTTCTTTCCGTGAAGTGCTGAGATTTGTTTATCAGTTGAAAGTGCTGTAAATGCTTCAGTTGTATTAAAATCAGTATTCATATTGATTACTCCTTTTACAACTAATTTACCATCAGCTACGCTATAAGTCATTGGAATTTCTTTTGTAATATCATTAAATGTGATTACACCTGTAGCACTTCCGCTTGTTTCATCACCTTTTACATCTTTTAAACTAGCTTCAATTTTGCTATTTTTTAGATTTGCAATATATGTTCTATGGATATTGTTTTCACGAATTTTATCTTTTGTATTTTCGTTAGCAAAATCCATACTTGCTTTAGTTCCGTTTAAAATATCTACAACAGAGCCACTTGTTTTGCTAAATTCAAATTTAGCATCATCAATAACACCAGGAACACCTAATTTTTTTTCCATTTTAAAGCCAACGAAATGAGCTTTTACACTAGCTTCATCAATAGTAATTGCATAAGCACTTGAGCCTAAAATCGCAGTAGCGATGATTGAAGAAAATATCTTTTTCATTTTTTTATCCTTTTTTTTAAATTGAACCATTATTATACGATATTTTGTTAATCATTATCATTTCTAATAGAAAATTTTTATTAATTAAAATTTTATATATTTATGCAATTTTTTTAAGGAGAAAAAATGTTAAAACAAATTAAAAAGTTAGCTTTAGTGTTGCTTGTTAGTTCAAACTTATTTGCCTTAAGTGAAGGTGTAGAATACAATGTGCTTGAAAATCCAATTCCAAATTCTGATAATTCTTTAACAGAAATATGGTCTTATCAATGTTCGCATTGTTATTTACACCACAATCACAATACTTTAGGACTAATAAAAGAGCAATTAAAAGATTTAGATATTAGATTAATGATGGTAAAAACTTGGGGAAAATTTGGTCAAGAAATGGCTAATTTACTTGCATACGCACATTATCAAGATGAAAAAAATAAAATTAGCTTGATTGATAAAAATAGCCTATATGATAAAATTAGTAGCGTTTATTTTGTTGAAATGTTTAAAAATAAATCAACTTGGAATAATAATCCTGATGAATTTTATAAATCTGGTCTAAGTATTCTTGGAATTTCAAAGAAAAAATTAGAAAGCTTCTTGCAAAGCCCTGAAGGAAAATATTTATTAAGCTCAACTGATATTGCAAATGAAATTGCTAATACTTACGGAACTCCAACCTTTATTGTAAATGGAAAATATGTAATCAATTTAGCTCATGCAAAATCTCCACAAATGCTTATAGATATGATAAACGAACTATCTAAAAAATAAGGATTTACTTAGGTAAATCCTAAATATTTCTAATACTTGTATTAAAAAGTAGTGAAATGTTGCATAAAATTATAAAACTCATACAATATTTATCTTATTATTTATCTTGGTTATGTGTAGTTGTTGGCTTGATTGAGCTTTTTATGGGCTTTAATTTTGCTTATTATTTTATATCTGCAATTTTGCTTTCTGCTATTTATGGAAGTATTAAAAAGAGATTAGATGAGATTAAATTTAATAAATACTTTTTAATAATTTTAGCTTTAGTATCTGCTTATAAATACTATGAATTTTTTATAAAAGAGCCAAATGATTTAATAGCAAAAATCATAAATACTAATAAAACTTGCCTAGAAAATCAAAAATATTGCATAATAAATGAAGTTACTACAAAAGAACTCAACGCTGTATTACTAGATAAAAACAATGATGAAATTCTTAAATATCTAAAAGAATATGGATTTAGAAAAAATGAGAAAAATAATATGCTGTATTTTCAAGATACTATTTATAAAAACCCAATTGATATAGCAATAAAATTGCAAGATAATCAAATAAATAAAATATATTATAAAGCAGATAGAAAATAAATCTACTTTACGCAAAATAAGCAAATCCTACTTATATACCTTATAATGAATTTCTTGGATTACTTTATTTTTATAAATTAAAGTTATAAAAACCATTTTTCCAAATACTACATTTTTATAACAAATATTAGCGTTTTTATAACAC
>NZ_JAHCZE010000055.1:0-11239 GCF_018501205.1 Campylobacter sp. 2018MI01
ATATCTGTTTAGCTGTAGAATCAACTGGCTATAATAGAAACTTTATCTTGAGAGTATTTAATATAACCTAAAACAAAAGCTAAAATAATTATTAAAATTACAAAAAATAAAATATTTAAAAAAGAATTTAAAAAAACAATAGGAAATTTAATAAACAAAAAGCTCATATAATTAGTAAAAAAAGCTTCGTAAAAATCCACACATAAAAAATATAATAAAATAGCTGGCAATAAGCCTATTTTAAACATAGAAAAAATCTGATTTTTATTTTGTATATTTTTATATTCTATTTTTAAAAATTGTTGATAGGCTAGTTTGATTAAATACATAAACACAAATGATAAAAGAATTTGAATTGAAACATTTGAAGCAATATAATCAGACAAATATTTAAAAAACATCAAAAAAGACATATAAGAAATGATATATCCATCAATCTTAGAAATAACCTTTAGCATAACTTTTCCTTTTAATAGAATTTAAAATAAGAATTTTAAATTCTTATTTTAAATCTTATCTTACTGATATTTTATCAAATCCTTAAATCCAGCTTCGCTAAAGCCTTTTAGTCTTAATTGGCAAGATTCACATTTACCACAAGCTAAATCATTACTATCATAACAACTATAACTAAGCTCTAAAGGTGCTTTTAGGCTCATTCCAAGTTTTACTATATCTGATTTTTTTAGCTTGATTAAAGGAGTAATTATTTTAATATCTTCTCCACTACCTTCTTTTATAAACGAAGCGGTTTTTTCAACGAAATCTAAAGTAGTATCAGGATAATTGCTAGAATCCTCACTAACTAAACCCGTATAAATCGCACTAGCATTAAATCTTTGTGCAACAGCAGCAGCAATACTATAAAAAATCCCATTTCTAAAAGGCACATAAGTATTTGGCAATTCACCATTTTTACCTAATTCATCTTTTGGAATTTCTAAACTCATATCAGTTAAACTAGAGCCGCCAATTTGTTTGAAAAAATCCATATCCACAACTAATTTTTCTATATTATAAAACTTGCAAATTTCATTAAAAGCTTGTAATTCTCTTTGCTCTGTTCTTTGACTATAATTAAAATGAAGGGCTATTACTTTATAGCCTTCATTTATAGCACAAGCAGTGCTAACGCAGCTATCTAGCCCTCCACTTAAAATACTTATAGCGATTTTACTCACTTATATTCCTTTACAAATTCTGCGATTTTTTCTATACCTTCTATGATATTTTCCATTGAAGTTGCGTAAGAAATTCTAAAATAACCACTCATGCCAAATCCACTTCCTGGCACGCAAGCTACTTTTTTATCATCTAAAAGCTTAGCACAAAACTCAACATCATCAGGATTAACACTAGAGCAATCAATAAATAAATAAAACGCCCCGCTAGGTTTTACGCTTAATTTAAGCCCATTAATGCTATTAATCATTTCACAAGCTTTATCTCTTCTTTTTTTGAATTCTTTTTTCATCATCTCAATATCTTTATCAATCTCTCCAACTAAAGCAGGAACTGCAGCAGCTTGAGTTATACTACAAATATTACTTGTGCATTGACCTTGAAGATTTTTCATTAATTTATTTAATTCTTTATTTTTACTAGCACTATAACCAAATCTATATCCTGGCATTGCAGCACATTTGCTAAGTCCATTTATTGTAACCGTGCGTTTTAGTGCATCTTCGCTTAAACTTGCAAACGCTACAAATTCTCCATCATAAACTAATTTTTCATACATTTCATCAGCTAATACAACAATACTAGTGCCTTCTAAAACTTTAGCTAATGCCATTAATTCATCTTTTGAATATAAAGCTCCACTAGGATTACTAGGATTATTTAATATTAATATTTTCGTCTTAGGTGTAATTGCAGCTTTTAATTCATCAGCACTGATTTTAAAATCTTTTTTAGGAGTTACAATCACAGGAACTCCACCCGAATACTTAACTTGCTCTGGATAAGTTACCCAATAAGGAGCTGGGATTATTACTTCATCGCCATCACAAACAAGTGCTTGAATTGCATTAAATAAACTATGTTTAGCTCCAACATTTGCTATTACTTCACTTGTCTCATAATCTAAATTATGGTCTTTTTTAAGCTTAGTGCAAATTGCTTTTAAAACTTCAGTAGTTCCAGATACTGGAGTGTATTTTCCGCATCCATCATTTATCGCTTTAATAGCTGCACTTTTTACAACTTGCGGAGTATCAAAGTCAGGCTCTCCTGCACTAAAACTAATAACTCTTACGCCTTGTTCTTTTAGTAATTTTGCCTTAGCTGTAATTGCTAAAGTTATTGATTCTTCCAAACCTTTAATTTTTTCTGAAAATTGCATATTCTCTCCTTTTAAATTTTCTTTAAATATCCATTATCGTGCATAAATATGAAAAGCTCACCTAAAATATGTTTTTTAGTTTTTTCATTTATTAATTCCGAAGAATTTATTTTATCTTGAATTTTTTCATCAATTTCACGAATATCGTAGTCTAAATCTTCTAAAATATCCCTAATTGATTGACTTTCAATAATACTTTCAATCTCATAACCTTTATCATCAATATCAATACTAACTTGAGTTGGATGGGTAAATAAATTATGCTTCATTCCTAATACTTCTTGATAAGCACCAACTAAGAAAAATCCTAAGAAATAATCTTCTTGCTCTACATCAACATCGTGTAAAAATAAAGGACGCTTAGCAGCATCAAATGATATTTCTCCATCACTATCACAAGTTATATCCCAAATACTAGCCGATCTTGTTGGTTGAGTATCTAATCTATCAAGTGGCATTATAGGAAATTCTTGCCCTAAGCCCCAAAAATCTGGCAAACTTTGAAACATTGAAAAATTGACCAAATATCTTTCTTGAACTTCTTTTTGAGTTCTTAATAAATGTTTTGGACTTAGCATAGAAACTGCTTTTTTACCTATTAGATGAACCAATATTTCGGCATTTGAGCGGTCTTGTAAATCTACATATCCTAAGTCAAATAAGGTTAAAATACTATCTAAATGGTCATAACTATCGTGCATATATTCTACTGCATTGCTTGGCTTTATATTTTTGTATAAATCGCATAATTCATCTATTAATTGCGGGTTTTTTTCTTTTAACTGCATTTTGCTTTCTGAATATTCTTGAGAAAATAGTTCAAGAACAGGTGCTACTAATACTGCGTGAGAACCGCTTACAAAACGACCACTTTCTATATAAATATTTGGCTCTATTTCTTGTTTTTGTGCTGCTAGAGTTTTTAGAATAAATACAATATCATTTGCATATTCACTTAAAGTATAGTTTCTTTGAGAAGTCTTTTGAAATTGTGAATACTCAATTGCTAAACCACCACCAATATCAATATTTTCAAGGTTATTTGCACCCATTTTGCGTAATTCAAAATAAATATTTCCTGCTTCGCTTAAAGCTTTTTTTAAAGGATGTATTTCATTAATTTGTGAGCCTATATGAAAATGTATCATAGTAAAACAATCTAATAAATCATTTTCTTTTAAAAGCCCTACTGCTTCTATTAATTCAGTTGATGTTAGACCAAATTTTGAATTAATCCCACCACTTTTAGCCCAAGTGCCACTACCTAAAGAATGCAGCCTTACTCTAAGACCGATTTTTGGTTTTATCCCAAAACGCTCTTTTGCTGTTTTGATAATTACTTCAAGCTCATTAATACCTTCAATAGTTAAAGTTATGTTATGCCCCATTTCAGCAGCGATAAAGCCCATTGTTATTAGTTCTTTATCTTTAAAGCCATTAACAGTTATTGGAGCATTTTCGTTGTTATAAGCCATAGCTAATAATAATTCTCCTTTACTACCAGCTTCAAGACCATAATTTAGATTTTTACCAAGTTTTACAAGACTTTTTACAAAACCAGGAAATTGATTGACTTTTAGTGGATAAACAGCATTAAAACTACCACGATAATCAAATTCTTTAATGGCATTATTAAAATTTATATAGATTTGTTCTATTTGTTTTTTAATCAAATGATTAAATCTTAAAATTATAGGACCTTTATATCCATCATCTAAAAGAGTATTTACTATATCAATAATGGCAGGTTCGCTTCCGTATTTTAAACATACCTTGCCATTTTTAATGATAAAATTATCATCTCCCCAAATATCTATGCCATAATCATTCATAAAATTTCCTTTAATTCATCGTATTTTATACTTTTTTGTTCGCCACTTTCTAAATCTTTAAAAAATACTTCATTTTTACTAGCTTCATCACTACCAATTGCAATAAAGTATTTATAGTTTTGTTTATTCGCTATATTTAAATGTTTTGCTAATTTTTTTGCTTCGTAATTTAGATTAATTATTTTTCCGTTTTCTCTTAAATTATCAACTAATTTATAAGCAATTGGCAATAATTCTTCATCTAATATACAAAAATAAGTATTTTGTAATTTTTGTTCTATATTTTTACTTCTTAAAATATCCATAACACGCTCAACACCCATAGCAAATCCAACGCCATAGCTTTTAGCTCCGCCTAAATACTCAACCAAATAATCATATCTTCCACCACCAGCTATTGCAGCCTTTGCACCTATTTCGCTACTTTCAAACTCAAATGCTGTTTTTGAATAATAATCAAGCCCGCGAACCAATCTTTCATCAATTACAAAACTAATCTCATTATCTTTTAAAATCTCTTGTAATTTAATAAAATCAGCCCTACTCTCATCATCTAAAAACTCACTTAATTTAGGAGCGTTCATTAAGTGTTTAGCACATTCATCGTTTTTACAATCTAATACTCTAATAACATTAGTTTGTATTCTTTTAGCACAATCAGCACAGAATTTAAAACCAGAACTATTTTCAATGTTTGCAATATATTCTCTTAATGCTTTTCTATAGTTTTGAAGGCATTCAGGCGAGCCTAAAGAATTGATTTTTAAAGTATAAGTAATATCAAGTTTTTTAAAGATTTTAGCAAGTATCATAATCACACTAGCGTCTTCATAAACATTAGCTATATTAAAACATTCTAAGCCAAATTGATGAAATTCTCTATAACGACCTCTTTGTGGTTTTTCATAGCGAAACATTGAGCCGTGATAAAACCATCTTTTAACAACTCCAGCTTTATCCATCTTATGTTCAATAAAAGCTCTTACAACCCCAGCAGTTCCTTCAGGTCTAAGACATACGCTATCTCCACTTTTGTCTAAAAACTCATACATTTCTTTACCAACTATATCGCTACTTTCTCCTACGCTTCTTTTAAAAAGCGGAGTAACTTCTAAATGTGGCACTTCAATATAGCTATAACCATAAGTTTTTGCTACTTCTTCACAAGTTTTTATAATCTTTTCGTAAATTAACGCATCATCATCTAATAAATCATTCATTCCTTTAATTGCATGTATCATTTATATACTCCTTAATCATTGTATTTATTTTATCTATACTAAGACTTGCATCTATTGTAAAAACTTTTAAATTTAAAGCCTTAAAAATCGCTTCATAATTTTCTTGAACTTTTAAAAAATATTCTACGCCTTTTTGCTCTATTTTATCAAGGCTTTTATTATTTAATCTACTTTCTAATAATTCCTTACTGCCTTTAAAAAATATTATATGATTAGGTAAAACATTATTAGTTGCAAATAAATTAAAATCCAATAATTGTTTGTAATCACTATCAACTTCATAAGCTAAATGAGAAAACAAGCTCCTATCAGCTATAATAAATTCTTTAGTAAAATCAATTTTTGAAAATAATTCAGCCCTATCAGCTAAAAATAAAAACATTCTAGCCTTTTTACTCATTTCTTCATTTAAAATCAATTCTCTTAATTTTATTCCTAAAGTAGTTTCACCGGGTTCTTTTACAAAAATCGGCTGGAATTTAAAATAAGAATTTGGTAATTCTTGTAAAAGCTTAATTTGAGTGCTTTTGCCTAGAGTGTCAATTCCTTCAAAAGCGTAATAATTCATTTTAAATCCTTTAAAATACTAGATGGAACTAATTTTGAAATATCTCCACCATGAGCTTTAATGCTTCTTACAATTGAGCTTGAAATAAAGGCATTTTTAAGGCTTGGCATTAAATAAATAGTGTCTATCTCTTCGTTTAATTCAGCATTTGCATAGTGCATTTGTAACTCATATTCAAAATCACTCACAGCCCTTAAACCCCTTACAATAGTATATATTTTTTGCTCTTTTGCAAAATCTACTAATAAATTGTCAAACCCTATTACTTCTACATTTAATCCACTTGTTGCATTTTTTACTAAATTAATCCTAGTTTCTAAATCATAATCAGGCTTTTTTTTATCATTTTTAGCAACTGCTATTATTAATTTATCAAAAATTTTTAAAGCCCTTTTTATTACATCTAAATGCCCATTTGTTATCGGATCAAATGTGCCTGGATAAATTGCTTTTTTCATTCGCTTTTCCATCTTTTAAATTTTTTATATTCAACTCCAAGCAAATCACACCATTTACCTATTACAAATTCTTTAAAAGAACTCTTAGAATATTTAGCGTAAATTGCAGGGGCTATTATACAGCCTAATTTATTTAATTTTAAAATATTTTTAAGCATTAATTCATTTAATGGCATTTCTCTTGGAGCTATTATGATTTTTCTATTTTCTTTAAGATTTACGGCAAAACTTCTTAGAATTAAAGTATCACTAAAACCATAACTAGCCTTTGCTAAAAAATCACTACTAGCATAATAAAACGCCGCATCAAGCTTAAAGCTTCCACTTGATACAGGTGCAGCTAAATCATCATTTTTTAAAAGAGTAATATTTGTATTTTTAATGTATTTTTTTAATTTTTTATTATTTTCTTCTTTTAAAACCTTTAAAGCACCTTTGCTAAGGATTAAATATACTTCATTTTCTTTGCTTAATACCTTAGCTAATTTTAAAGCCAAATTAACTCCACTAGCTCCATTAATCGCTACTAAAAATCTCATTTTATTAAAACCTGTTTTTCATTAATTATTTCGCCAGTTAAATTGTGTCCTTGAGTGTTTTTAAGGCGAATTCTTTGACCTTTTACTCCACTTTGCAAGGCTATTAAATCAACAAACACACTCAAATCTCCATCATCTAAAATACCAACTACACTATCATCTTTATTAATTAAATAATTTGGCATTAGCATAGAGGTTTTTATAATACTACCTGCTCTTACTTTGCTTTTAAACTTAATACTATTATCAAGTGTTCTTAAAGCATTATAAGGTAATTTTGAAAAATCAATTTTTTCACTTTTTAAATCAAATAGCCCTATTTCTTCATCCTTTAAGACATCTTTTTTTAAAACATAAACCTTAGTAAGAGCTTGTAATTTAAAAGATATTTGCATATCTTTATCATTGCAATTTGCTTTAAAAAATCCTTGTTTGCTAAGATTTGGATATGTAATAATTTTGCAATTATTAATATTAGGATTAAAACTAAGACTTTTTATTTCTAAAAATTCATCTTGTTTTTTCCAATGTTTTAATAATTCATCGCTTAAATTATTAGCAAACAAAACCCCACTTAATACAAATAAACTAAATACTTTGTTCATAAACTCTTACTTTATCGTTTTGTTTAATATCACAATCAATAGGACAAATTATGTAATGAGTGCATTTATTTAATGGAGTAATTTGTCCGCTACTAAGTTTTGCATTATTAAACGGAACAAAAGTATCATTTATAATATTTCCAATAACTACATTTTCTTTATTATTTTTAATCTTTAAATCCATTGATATAGGATATAAAAAGCTTGGCTTTTCATATATAATTCCTTGCATTTTATAAATTAAAGCTCTTGCATAAATTAAAGCCCCAATATAAGCGCTCATAGGATTACCCGGTAAAACCAAAATATATTTATTATCTTTAAAATATAAGCTAACAGGACCTGCAGGTTTCATTTTTACCTTAGTAAAAATAGGTTTAAAACCTAGTTCATCTAAAGCTTTTTTGATAAAGTCAGCATCACCTACACTTGCAGCTCCGATACTTACAACTAAATCAAAATTATCTAAAGCACCTTTTAAAGAATTTAAAACAAACTCATATTCATCTTTTAAAACCCCTAAATAATAAGGTTTAGAAAAACTCTTAAAAGCAGAATAAATTCCATAAGCATTAGAATTATAAACACCAAATCCATTTGAATAAGGCTCAATAATCTCAAGACCACTTGCAAAAATACCAACTTTTATTTCTTTAATAACTTCAATATTAAAAACTCCATTACTAGCTAAAATCATAATAATCTCATCAGTAATTACGCCTTTTTTGATAATCAATTCGCCTTTTTTGTATTCTTCGCCTTCATATCTTATAGCTTCACCTACTTTTAAATTATCACTTGTAGCATACATTAAATCATCTTTAATAATAGAGTTTTCAACCATTAAAACACTATCAGCACCCTTTGGCACTCTTGCACCTGTCATAATCTTTACACATTCGCCACTTTTAATCTCGCATTCATTCATATCTCCTGCAAAAATAGTCTTTAAAACTTTAAGACCATTTTTAAACTCACTAGCCTTTAAAGCATAGCCATCCATTGCAGAATTTGTAAATAAAGGAGCGTTACATTTAGCATAAAAATCATTCGCTAAAACTCTTCCTTTTGCATCAAATAAATTAACAATTTCGGTGCTTTGAGTGTGATTAAGTGATTTTATATTTTCTAATGCTTCATTAATTGTCATTCTTCTTCCTTTAATTCAACTAATTTCGCACCTAATTTACTTAATTTCTCACACAAATTCTCATATCCACGCTCTAAATGATAAATTCTATGAATATTAGTAGTCCCATTTGCAGCAAGTGCAGCTAAAATTAATGCAGAACTAGCCCTTAAATCAGTTGCCATCACTTCAGCACCTTGCAAATTAGAAGTCTTAACATTGGCAATATGTCCATTTAGCTTGATATTTGCACCCATACGATTTAGCTCGCTTACATGCATAAAACGATTTTCAAATAATCTTTCATCAATAATACTTTCTCCATTTGCCTTAAGACATAAAGCCATAAATTGAGCTTGCATATCAGTAGGAAAGCCTGGATATTCGCTAGTTTTAATATTTGCCGCTTTATAATCGCTTGAATATACTTTAATACTATTTTTTAAAGTTTCGTATTTAATCCCCATTTCATCAAATTTTGATAACAATGCACCCAAATGCTCTGGAATTATATTTTTAACTTCTATATTTGATTTTGTAATAGCACCTGCACAAAGATATGTTCCTGCTTCAATTCTATCAGGAATAATTTCGCAAGTAAAATCAGTATTTAATTTGGTTACTCCTGTGATTTCAATAGTATTTGTCCCAATACCTTTTATATTAACACCTGCTTTTACTAAAAACTCGCATAAATTAACGATTTCAGGCTCACAAGCTGCATTTATTATAGTAGTTACACCTTTAGCATAAACTGCTGCTAAAATTGTATTTTCAGTAGCACCAACAGAAATTTTATCAAAATGTATTTTAGCTCCAACCAACTCTCCACTAGCTTTTACATAGCCATCAACTAATTCAATATTAGCACCCATTTTCTCTAAAGCACTTAAGTGCATATCAATTGGGCGTTGTCCTATAGCACAGCCACCTGGTAAAGATACTTCGCAAATTTTAAATCTACTAAGCAAAGGTCCTAAAACCAATATGCTAGCACGCATTTTGCGAACAATATCATAAAGTGCTTTTGTATTAAATACATTACTTGAATCAATTGTAACGCTATGATTGTTTAGTTCATATGTAGCTCCTAAATTCTCAAGCAATCTTAACATAGTCTTAATATCTGATACTAAAGGAAGATTTGTTAAAGTGCATTTTCCTTTAATAAGTAAAGCAGCAGCAAGTAATGGTAAAGCTGCGTTTTTAGCTCCACTAATTTCTACGCTACCGCTTAATTTTGCGTTACCTTCTATTTTTAAATATTTCATTCATTATCCTTTTGTATGTGAAAACCTGCCCAAGTTTGAGTAACAGGCATTAATTCTATTCTATTGATATTTACATGGTCTTTTAAATTAATAATACTAATAACTGCATCAGCAATATCTTCTGCATCAAGGTATTTTGTATTTTCATAAACTTTATCAGCTGCAATTTTATCACCTTTAAAACGCACTTCGCTAAATTCTGTCTTACATAATCCTGGTGCAATATCAGTAATTTTTATATTATTTTTTCTTACATCATTTCTTAATGCGTGACTAAATTGACCTACAAAAGCTTTAGTGCCTGCATATACATTACCACCAAAATAAGGATTATTAGCAGCAACTGAACCAAAATTAAATATGTGTCCGCCGTTTTCAAGCATTCTTGGTAAAATCAAATGAGTTACATATAAAAGCCCTTTTATATTAGTATCAACCATAGTTTCAATATCTGCTAAATCTAATTTATAAAACTCTCCTAAACCTAATGCTAATCCTGCCGAATTAACTAAAACATCAATTTTATTAAAATCATTAGGCAAATTATTTACAACATTTTTTAAAGCATTTATATCTCTTACATCAGCTTCTGCTATATATACATTATTTTTAAATTCATTTTCAAATTCTAATAATTTTTCCTTGCGTCTTGCGAGAACTACTACTTTATAATTATTCTTTAAAAGTCTTTTAGCAATCGCTTTTCCAAAACCACTACTAGCACCTGTTACAAACGCTGTTTTCATTGTTCTTTCTCCTTTAATCCTAATTTTTTTAAATACTCAATATTTTCTTTATTGTTATAAATCATCGCATAATCTAGTGCATTTAATCCAAAATTATCGCTTATCGTATAATCAGCCTTATTTTCTATAAGCAATTTTAAGGTATTTAAATTCGCTAAAGACGCTGCGTGTATTACTAAAGTCTTTGCAGGATGAATGTAAGAGCAAAAAGAAATATAATAAGGAAGATTTGTTTTTAGCTCTTCTTCACTATCAATTTGTTGTAAATTAAGATTAGCCCCATATTTCATAAGTAATTTTATAGTTTTAATATCACTAATTTCAACTGCATAAAAAATCGCACTTTTACCAAGAGCATTTACATAATTAACATTGGCTTTGTTTTCTAATAAATATTCTAATGCTTCATAATAATCAAGTGCATAAAAAATCGCACTCTCATAACCTGAATTAATATTTGTATTATTTTTAGCTAAAAACTCTATTATTTTCATATCTTTTTTAGC
>NZ_JAHCZE010000056.1:0-11159 GCF_018501205.1 Campylobacter sp. 2018MI01
CTTTTGTATTAATTTTAGAAGAAGAAAGCTCTAAGTTTTATTTCTTACTTGAATCAATAAGCAAAGATTTTGATAAGATGATTAGAAAGAAAAAAGATAATTTTGATATTTATTTAAAAATTGTTGCAAAATACCACAAGCATATAGATACTCAAAAAAGACCTAAAGTTTTATTAGAAAAAATAAATGAAACCGTAAAATTAAAATATGAAACAAAAACAATGGGTCGTGAGTATATATTGTATAAAAGTGGATATGACGATATAAATTAAAAGGTTTAAAGTGGTTAAATATGAAGTTTTGATATTAGTAAATAGTCTATTTTTATTTTTTGCTAGATTTTTTACTGGTTTGATTTTTTATTACAATGGTTTTATAATTACTTCTTATGAAATTTTTGCAACATCTTTATATTATTTAGCTTTTTTATTCTTATTGTTTGTTGGTAGAAAACTTTATAAGAGTTTTGGAGAAAAAAATTATTTTTATAATAGATATAGAAAGATTTTAAATGGTAAAAAATCTTTTAAATCATCATTGTTTAAAAAAATTATAAGAGTAAATTTTATAAGCGTTAGGCATTATGCTTGGTATTTATTTCAATTAGAATCAATTTTTACAGCTACTTATTTTTCTTTAAGTATTGGTTGGGGATATGGATTTGATTTATATCTAATTATGCTTACATCTTATTATTATCTTAATTTAAGAAAATATTCTGCTTTAATTTTTATATTTCCTTTTGTTTATTTCTTGTTATATTTATTTTTATTTTTCTATTGCGACAAGGCGTATCAAGAGCCAGGACAAGTATTTATATATATTATCAATATAATTTGCGTAGTTAGTGCTATATTTTTTACCCAAATTATTATGGAATTAGGTCAGGTTATTAGATTTGTTAATGATGAAAACAGAAAGAGCCATTTAAAAAGACTTACTAGTTTTGACACCTTAACTGAAACTTATCATAAATATTCTTTCTTAGAAATTATGAATGCAAAACTTGAGCATAATGCTGATGAAGATGTAATTACTCAAGCTAGTGTAATAGTAATAGAGATTAATAACTTAAGAAAAATTAACGAAGAATACACAACAGAATTAGGCAACGAAGTCTTAAAAGAATTTGCATATATATTAAGAAAAAATAGTGAAAACTATGAAAAATACATATCTCGTTGGAGTGGAAATGAGTTTTTAGTTTTTATTATTAATGAAGATGAGGTTGTAGTTAAGAGTTATATAGATGAAGTTAGACAAGAAGCTATGAAAAATCGTTTTGGAGTAAAAGGTGCTAAAGTTCAAGTAATTGTAGGTTTATCTCATACTTCATCATTTGATTATCAAATAAATAAATTTATTAGCGAAGCTTATGAAGAATTGGCTATTAATAGAGATAAATTAAATTACGAAAAAGGAGATATATGACAAAAAAATTAAACAAAGAAGAAGTAAAAACTCTAGCCTTAAGCTCACTTGGTGGCACTCTTGAGTTTTATGACTTTATTATATTTGTATTTTTTTCATCTTATTTTGCACATCATTTTTTCCCAAATACGCTTAGTCCGTTTTGGCAAGAGCTAAATACTTATGGAGCATTTGCAGCAGCTTATCTAGCTCGTCCTTTAGGCGGCGTTGTGATGGCACATTTTGGAGATAAATTTGGTAGAAAAAATATGTTTATGCTTAGTATTTTACTTATGGTAATTCCTACTTTTGCACTTGCTATTATTCCAACTTATGAGACAATTGGATATGCAGCCCCTATTGCACTTTTATTTGTTCGTATTTTTCAAGGTATGGCAATAGGTGGAGAGCTACCTGGTGCTTGGGTATTTGTAAGAGAACATAGTGAAGATAACAAAAAAGGTCTATTTATAGGCTTATTAACTTCAAGCGTTGTTGGTGGAATTTTACTTGGTTGTTTGGTTGCACTTATTATGCAGCTTAATTTTACGACTGAAGAGCTAAAGGATTGGGGTTGGAGAATTCCATTTGCTTTAGGTGGTGTTTTTGGAATAATCTCTTTATATCTTAGACGATATTTAAATGAAACTCCTGTATTTAAAAAGATGAAAGAAAGTGATTCTTTAGTAAAACTTCCTATAAAAGATGTTATAGAAAATCATAGATTTGGGATATTTATTTCTATTTTAGTTACTTGGGTTTTAACTGCTTGTGTGGTTGTATTTTTATTAATTGCTCCAAATTTCGTAAAAGCTGTTATGAAATTAGACCCTGTTGATAATACCCTTCTTCAAATGTATGGAATACTTGCTATGATGATTGGTTGTGTTTTAACAGGATTTTTAAGTGATAAATTTGGAATTAGTAGGATTTATAAGATTTTTGCCATTCTTTGGGGTGTTTTTGGTGCGATGTATTTTTATGAGTTGTATATAGGCAAGGATATTAATTTACTTGTGAGTTTTTATTTATTAGCAACTCTTAGTGCAGGACTTATGAACTTTACACCTTTAATTATGGTTGAGATTTTCCCTGCAAAAATTCGTTATAGTGGAATTAGCTTTAGCTATAACCTAGCTTACGCAATAGCAGGATTTATAACTCCTATATTATTGCCGTTTTTAAACAAAGTTGCAATTGGTGAAAATCCACCATTTTTATATCAAATCGGTGGTGGAGCTTATATAGTTTTAGTAGCATTTGTTGCCTTTATTACGGCTTGTTTAGTATCAAAAAGAATGTAGAATTTAAAATAGGAATTTAAAATGAGATTTTTGTTTTTAATGTTTTTTAGTATATTTGCAAACGCAGCTGATACAAGCGTTAGCAATATGCAATTATATGGTGTTTTAACACTTTTACCGCCTTTAATGGCTATTATTTTAGCTTTTATTACTCGTGAAGTAATTTTATCTTTATTTATAGGTGTTTTTACGGGGACTTTTCTTCTAGCTTTTGCTAATTTTTACACAGCAAATATTGTAAATGATACTTATACATTTACTTATAATAATCCATCTTTTATGGATTGGGTAAATTTATTTTTAGCGTCATTTTCAAATATAGTAAAACATTTGCTAGATGCTATGATAGATAGCGATGATGCAGGAGTAATCTTGCAAGTATTTTGTATAGGTGGTGTGGTTGCATTAATTACTAAAATGGGTGGAATAAACGCAGTTGCACTTGCGCTTACTCGTTTTGTAAAAGGTCCTGTTTCAGCTCAAGTTAGCACTTGGCTTATAGGGCTTTGTATTTTCTTTGATGATTATGCAAATAGTTTAACCGTTGGTCCTATTATGAGACCAATTGCTGATAAGTTTAAAATCTCTCGTGAGAAATTAAGCTTCATACTTGATAGCACCGCTGCACCTGTTGCAGGAATTGCGATAATTTCTACTTGGATAGGTATTGAAGTTGGACTTATTAAAACTGCTTATTCTTTAGTAGGAATTAGCGATGTAAATGCTTTTGGAGTATTTATGCAAACAATTCCTTATAGATTTTATAATATCTTTATGCTAATTTTCGTTGTTTTAACAGCTATTCAGCAAAGAGAATTTGGCTCAATGTATATAGCTGAAAAAAATGCTCGTGCAGGAATAGTAAGTGAAGCTGCACTTGATGTTGGAGCTGAACTTGAGCGTGAATTAAAACCAAATGATGGAGTAGAGCATAAAATTAGTGATGCTTTAATTCCTATTTTAACTCTTATTATTACAGCTTTAGCAAGTTTTTATTTTAGTGGTTTAAATGCAATTATAGATGACCCTGATAAAGCAGATGTTTTAAGCAAGATTGAAGAAAATTATTTAAGTTTTTATGCGATAAGAACTACTTTAGGTGAAGCAAACTCAAGCTTGGCATTATTTCAAGCTGCATTATTTGCTAGTGTTGTTGCAGTTATTTTAGGTCTAGTTCGCAAAAAAATTAATCACAAAGAAGCAGTAGAGACTTGGCTACATGGCTGGAAGAGTATGATATTTACAATTGCAATGCTACTTTTTGCTTGGAGCTTAGCTGCAATTGTAAAAGAATTAGGCACTCATAAATACATAGTTCAATTACTATCAGGCTCAACTCCGCATGTATTACTTCCTAGTTTAATTTTCTTAATCGGCTCGGCTATGAGTTTTGCAATAGGCACAAGTTATGGAACTATGGGTATTTTAATGCCTTTAGCAATCCCACTTGCACACGCAGTTGGTCTTGAAGCTGGTATGAGTGGAAATGAACTTCATGAATATATGGTTATAAATATTTCTTGTGTTTTAACAGGTGCTATTTTTGGAAACCATTGTTCTCCGATAGCTGATACCGTAATTTTAAGTGCAATGAGTGCAAAATGCGAATTAAGTGCGCATGTTAAAACTCAAATGCCTTATGCACTTTTAGTATGTGCTATTAGCGTAGTTTTTGGATATATTCCTGTAAGTCTTGGCTTAAATGTGTATTTAACAATTATTTTAGGTGTTGTTATGATGAGCTTAGCACTTCGCTTAATAGGAAAAAAAGTTGAATAAATTTGACTTAGTTTGCAAGGAATTTCAAATTCCTTGCGAGAAGATTTATAAAGATGGCTTAAGAACTAGGGTTAATTTTGCTTTATATAAAAATAATGGCGAAATATCTTATGCTATGTTTAAAGATAAGGTAAAAATAACTGATTTTGATACTTCTTTTATATGTGATGAGATAAGAGAATTTATGCCTAAATTACTTAAGGCTTTAGATGAAGTTTTAAAAGATAAATTATTTGAAATTAGATTTTTTAAGAGCTTTTACACTTTAAATGTTTTGCTTTTATATCATAAAGACATAAAAGAATTTAAAATAGAAAATTATTACGAAAAATTAAGCAAATTAACCAATTTAAAGCTTAATTTAATAATGCAATCAAGAAAACAAAGAATATCATATCCAAGCGATATTTTAGAGCATTTTAGCAATGATATTAAGTATGAGTTTAATGATGAGTGTTTTATCCAACCTAGCTTAAGTATGAATGAAAATATGCTTGAGTTTGCAAAATCTTGTCTTAAAGATAAAAAATGCTATGATTTATTAGAGCTTTATTGTGGATATGGTAATTTTACCTTAGCACTTGCACCATTTTTTAAAAAAGTTTTTGCAACAGAACTTAGTAAAAAAAATGTGGCATTTTTAAATAAAAATTGCAAATTAAATAATGTAAATAATATTTTTACAGCAAGGCTAAAAGATAGTGAAGTAAAAGACGCTTTTAATAAGGTAAGAACTTTTAATAGGCTAAAAGATTTAAATTTAGATGATTTTTGTTTTTCACATATTTTAATAGACCCGCCAAGATGCGGCTTAGGCGAATGTGTTAATTTAGTAAAAAACTATGATAATATAATTTATATTTCGTGCAATCCATTAACGGCTAAAATAGATTTAGAAAAATTATGCAAAACTCACGAGTTAAAAAGATTTGTTTTGTTTGACCAGTTTATAAATTCAGAGCATTTAGAGTGTGGATTTTACCTAGAAAGGAAGAAAGATGATAGAGCTTAGCAAAATATATGCGGCTAAAGAAAAAGTATATGATGTGGCAATTAAAACGCCTTTTAATTATTCAAGATTTTTATCAAATGATAAATATAATATATATTTAAAATGTGAAAATCTTCAAACAATTGGAGCTTATAAGATAAGGGGCGCTTATAATAAGATTGCAAGTTTAAATGAAGAGCAAAAAAAACTAGGAGTAGTTGCAGCAAGTGCAGGAAATCACGCTCAAGGAGTAGCTTTTTCTGCTTCAAAGTTTGGTATAACAGCTCATATCGTAATGCCAGAATCAACACCAGTAAATAAAGTAAGCAGCACAGCTAATTTAGGTGCTAATGTAATACTTAAAGGCGATAATTTTGATGAAGCTTACGCTTACGCAAAAGAGTTAGAAAAGACTAAAAATCTAACCTTTATTCACCCATTTGCTGACCCGTTTGTAATGGCAGGACAAGGGACTATATTTTTAGAACTAATTGAAGAATTAAACAATATTTCTTATATCATCGTTCCAGTAGGCGGTGGCGGTTTAATTAGCGGTATTGTTAGTGCAGCAAAACAAATTAATCCAAATATTAAAGTAATAGGAGTGCAAAGCAAGGGTGCTAGTGCTATGCTAAATAGCTTTAATGAAGGTAAAATCATAAACTCAAACAAGGTAAAAACAATAGCTGATGGTATAGCTGTAAGAGATGTTAATGAAGATAGCTTTAATATAATTAAAAACAATGTAGATGATATGGTTATGGTTAGCGATGAAGAAATAGCTAATGCGGTTTTATTTTTATTAGAGCAACATAAACAAGTAGTTGAAGGTGCAGGAGCAGCAAGTGTAGCTGCTGTAATGCACGGCAAAATTCCTAATCTAAGTGGCAATGTAGTTTGCATTTTAAGTGGTGGAAACATAGATATTACAATGCTAAATAATATTATTGAAAAAGGTCTTATTAAAAGTTATAGAAAAATGCAAATATGCGTAACTTTAATTGATAAAGCAGGGGCATTACTTGATTTAACTAAGGCTTTAAAAGACGCACAAGCAAACATAATAAAAGTTGATTATGATAGATTAGGCACTGATTTTGGTGATGCAAATATTACAATCACACTTGAGACTAAAGGCAAAGCTCATCAAGAAGAAGTTGGAAAAATTCTTAAAGAGCAAGGTTTTACATTTAAGGAGATAAAATGAGAAAGTTTTTAATAGAAATAACTACAGAAGAATTACCTGCAATTCCTTTTTTAAAAGAAGAACCAAATATAAAAGATAAATTAGAAGTGGTTTTAAAAGCAAATAATATTGAATTTAGTAATTTAGAGTTTTTATACACTCCTAGAAGATTTGTTTTTACATTTAAAGCAAACGAAAGAGCAAACGATAGCGTTATAGAATTAATCGGAGCTCCTAAAGAAGTAGCCTATAAAGATGGGAAATTGAGTAAAGCTGGTGAGAGCTTTTTAGCAAAAGCAGATATTAGCGAAAACGAACTTAGCTTTAAAGAAATTAAAGGAAAAGTTTGTTTATATGTAGAAAAAATAGAAAAAGGTAAATTATTTAGCGAATTAATAAATGATATTTTAGAAAGCTTTATTACAAGTCTTAATTTTGGTAAAAGTATGCGTTGGGGTACAAATACTTTTAGTTTTATTCGCCCAATTACTGGACTATGCGTTATGATGGATGATGAATTAATTAATGCAAGTTTGTTTAATATAAACTCAAGTAAAAGTACTTTCGTTCATAGAAATATTAGTATGGATAAAATCTCTTTTAATACCCAAGATGAGTATTTTAAGACTTTAAAAGAAGGCAAAGTTATCTTAAATCCTAAAGATAGATTAGAAATCATTTTAAGTGAGATAAGAAATATTGAAAAATTATGGAATTTAAAAGCTGAAATTGATGAAGAATTATTAGCAGAAGTTGTAGCAATTACTGAATATCCATCAGCGCTTTTAGGTAGTTTTGATAAAGAATTTTTACAAGTTGCACCTGAAGTAATAATTACTTCAATGAAAGAAAATCAACGCTATTTTGCAGTATATAAGGATAATTCTTTAAGCAATAATTTTATAACGATTACAAATTCATTCAATCCTGATTTAGAAACTATAAAAAAAGGTAATGAAAAGGTGTTAAGAGCAAGGCTTAGTGATGCGTTGTTTTTCTGGGAAAATGACTTAAAACTTGGCTTACAACCTGAATTATTAAACAATACAATTTATATGCAAGAATTAGGCACAATAGCACAAAAAGAACAAAGAGAAGAAGAAATTGCCTTAAGATTAGCAAAATTATTTGCTTATGAAAATACAAAAAATATAAAAGATGCAATCTTACTTAGCAAGGCTGATTTAAGGACACAAATGGTAGGCGAATTCCCTGAATTACAAGGAATTGTAGGCTCATATTATGCTGCTAATATGGGGTATTCTAGTGAAGTTTGCACTGCTATTAAAGAGCAATATTTATATGATGTTATCCCAAGCACAAAATTAAGTAAAATTGTAATCTTAGCAACTAGACTTGATACTTTAATGGCTTTATTTAGTATAAACAAGCTTCCAAGTGGTAATAAAGACCCTTACGCATTAAGAAGAGCAGCTTTAAGTATTATTAAAATTCTAATTGATTTAGGCGTTAAATTTAATTTATTAGATTTATTAAACGAGTTTAAAGGTCTTTATAAAGATTATGATAAAGTTAAATTGCTTAATTTTATTACAGATAGATTTAATGCTTTATATAGCGTAAATTCATCTTTTATAAAAGCGGTTTTAAATGTGAATAATAATGATTTAGTAGTAATTGATGAGAATATAAAAGCACTTATAAATCTAGCAAAAGATAAAGATTATGAGAGCAAAATCTCAACATTTAAAAGACTTGCAAATATCATAAAAGATAGTAAAGATTTATATTGTGATGAAAGCAAATTAAGTAATGAATATGAGATTAAATTATATAAAGCTTATAAAGATATTAGTTTTAGTGATGATGTGAGTGATAATTTAGGTAAGATTTTTGCACTTAAACCTATCATTGATGAGTTTTTTGATAATGTTATGATAAATGTTGATGATTTAGAGATTAAAAACAATCGCTTAGCATTAGTTTATAGCATTTATAAGCACATTGCTTGTGTGGCTGATTTAAAAGAAGTTAGTTTTGATAGCATTGTTTAAAGAATTTAAAGCTGCTAGTTATAGAGCAAGAACTAGTAGCTTTAAGCCTATTAAAAACCTTGATTTGGTTGATTTTAAAGACCTTTTGTTTTTGGATAAAGAATTTAATATCTTAAAAAATAATATGAATAATTTTTTACAAAACAAAGCCTATCAGCATTGTTTATTAGCCGGTGCAAAAGGTTGTGGCAAATCTAGTTTAATCAAGGCTATTTTTAATGAATTTATTAAAAGTGATTTAAGAATAGTTGAGGTTTTTAAAGAAGATTTATCGCATTTAAGATATATTATTGATGATTTAAGCGAATTAGAATACAAATTCGTAATATTTTTAGATGATATAAGCTTTAGTATAAATGATGATAGTTTTAAGGCATTAAAGCCGATTTTAGATGGTGGATGCGAGAAATTAAGTGATAATATAATGTTTATTTTAAGTTCAAATTATAAAAATCTTTTAAAATCAAGTAATACAAATTATCAAGACGCTGATTTTAAAGATGAAAGCGATGATAGATTTGCTTTAAAAGAAAGATTTGGAATATGGCTTAATTTTTATTCAATGAGCCAAGAGCAGTATTTAAGCATTGTAAAATCATTATTTAAAGATGAATTTAGTGATGAGATAAAGGCTAAGGCTTTAGAATTTGCAAATTTAAAAGGCACAAAAAATGGTCGTATCGCTAAACAATTTTATGAACTAAAAAAGGATTTGAATGATTAATGGAGCTAGTATTTTTAAAGCGTTATTAAAACATAATTTACAAGGTTCTTATGAATGGCAAAATTATGATGATTTTTCAAAATTTTTAGCTCTTTTAATAGGTCAAAATACCAAGTGGCAAAACACTCAAAAAGCATTAAAAAATGTTGAAATTCCTATTTCAAATTCTATAAACAAACTTGCTTTAATTGATGTAAAAGAACTAGCCGAGTTAATAAAAGCAAGTGGATTTTATAATACAAAAGCAAAAAAAATTAGCGATTTAGCAAGGGCAATTGTGAATGATTTTAGCAGTTTTGATGATTTTATTAATAATGCTAGTTTTGATTGGATTATGGATATTAAAGGCATTGGTTTTGATACGGCTTTAATGCTTAGTAATTTTCTTTTAAAAAAGCCTATTTTTGTGGTTAATTCAAATGCTAAAAGATTTTTAGAACTATTAGGCTATGAGTTTAATAATTACGAAGAAGCTATAGATATTATAGCTAGTGGGCTTGATGATGAGTATTTTTATAAAGCATTAAATACTCAAGATTTGTCATATATTTATATGATTTTTGCTGCAAGTATTGATAATCTAATGCAAAATCATTATAAAAATAAACAATTTGATGAAATAGGGCTTAAGGTTTTAAAGGAGCTTGAATGAAAATTGATATAAGTGATTTTAAAATAGTTGAGTTTAAAAAATCAGATTTTATAAAACCTTTAAGAGCTAGTTTTGTTATAAACGAGCATAAGGTAGATTGGGATTTTATAAAGTCTTTTGATTCTGTTAGTATTATGTTATATCACGAGAGCAAGGATAGTTTTATATTTGTAAAACAATTTAGAGCACCTTTATATTATTACGAAAATTGTAAAGATTATGAGAGTGGATTTTCGGTTGAATTATGTAGTGGGATAATTGATAAAAACAAAAGCTTAGAAGAAATAGCCTTAGATGAATGTATAGAAGAATTAGGATTTAAGCCTAAAAAATTAGTTTATATTAATAAATTTTATACAGGATTTGGTAGTGGGGTAAATACTCAACATTTATTTTTTGCTAGGGTTAGCGATGATGACATTGTAGGAGCTGGTGGCGGCGTTGATAATGGAGAATTCATTAAAAGCGTATATGTAAAAATCAATGAATATGATGAGTTTTTTGCAAAAAATAAAAGAAGTGCTTTGATTGATTATGCTAATTTGTGGTTTAGGTATATTTATAAAAAATAAGTAGATTTAAATTCTTTTAATTTTTAATAATTTTGTATTTTAAAATGCAGTAAAACTTATATATGAATTACGAATAAATTCGTAATTCTTTTGATTAATCATTGATATGTGGGCTGCAATATAATTTGCCATACCAAGTAATCGTGCAGTGATTTACTGGTTTTTTATATTCGTGTCCTGCAGCATATATAACTGAGCTTAAAGCTAACAATAAAATAACAGATGAAAATAATTTCTTCATAATCTCTCCTTTTTTTAAAATTTAGTAAATTATTACTAAAAACTCTTAAAGAAAAATAAAATTAACCGATATAAGTTTAGTTAAAGGAGAGTTAAATATGGATTTAAATATTTGTGATATGGGTGGGTTTTTAAATTCTAGCCTACATAAAATAAAAAATGTAAATAGCACTATTAATCTAAGCCAAATAAGACAAGATATAAAAACAAATAATTTTGAATATAAAACAAGTGATAAAGAATTAAATGTATTTTTTAGCCTTGATAATAAAAGCGTAGGAATTAG
>NZ_JAHCZE010000057.1:0-10942 GCF_018501205.1 Campylobacter sp. 2018MI01
AAAATACTAGTTCGTATCATAAGTTTTGGTATTTTAAGATAGCTTTTTTGTAAGTATTCTAAGAGATATTAAAGACCAATTAATTGTGGTTATAGCTATAAATATCGCAAGTATATGTGTATGAATTATTGATTTAACGGCAGACTTTATTGCCGTTATGTTTTTAAATATTTAATTAAAGTAATAAACATTAAGGATTATTTATGAAACACTATATTAACAATACTTCTAACACTCCAATTATGTGGCAAGATAATATTGCTAAAAAAGAGTTAAGCACACAAGAACTAGCAAGTATAAATGCTAGTATAAAGAGCAATTCTTTTAGCGTTAAAACAAATAGAGCACAAGATTATAATACTTATTTTAAATTTGGTAATGAAAACATTGGAGTGAAATTAAATGAAGCTAGTATTGAAAAATTAAAAGATTTTTTTGATGAAGATAATTTCATTAAAACTAATAAAGGAATTATTTTAGATAAAGATGCAGCTTCTTATGTCGCTGGATGGTTTAGTGATATTGCATATAAACAAAAATTTCTTGAATCAGATATTGACAATAATGGAGAATTAACTCACAAAGAAGCAAGGAATACATTAAGTGGATTTGATGAAGATGCAGTTCTCATAAGCGATGAAAAAACCAAAGAAAAATATATAGTTTCAAATTCTATTACGAAAACTTATAAGAAAAGTGATTTTTTACCAAAAAATGATGGTTATTATTCAGATATTTCAAATTCTATCAATGATGCTATAAAAGATGATAAAAATCTTGATGGTATTATTACATTTGGTGAGTTTATGGATGTAGGTGAAAAGGGATATTTTGAAGATTTTATGAGTGAAAGTGGCTCTAGTGCTCCTGCAATTAGCCTTGATGATTTGATAAATGGACTTACTAAGCATTCTAGGCAGCTTGCCGAAAAAGCTGAAGAAAAATTAACTGAAGTAATAGCCAAGATTAAAAAGCTTGGAGTTGATAAGTTAGACCAAAGTGATAAAGATGTATTAATTCAACTAGGAATTGACCCTGCACCTTATGAGAGCGAATTTAAATTAAAACAGATTATAAGTGATAAACTAAATATAAGTCCTGATAAAGTAGAAAGCCTAGCAAGTGAAAATAAATTAGATGATTTTGTAAATTTTAGTGGAAATTTTGCAATAACTCTTAGTGAAACAAAATTACTTGATATAAAAGCTTAATTTCTAATTTAAATTCTTTGTAATAAAATGGGCTAGTTTAGGGTAATAAACATTAAGGAACTTTATGAAAATAGATATCTCGCAAGTAAAAAATACTGCTATTGCTAGGAAAAGTGATATAAAAATTAAAGAATTAAACACTCTTGATATAAATAAATTAAATGCAAGTATTAATTCAAATTCTTTTAGCTTTAAGACAAATAAAGAGCAAGATTACAATGTATTTTTTAGACTTGATAAAGATAATATCGGGGTAAAGCTTAGTGAAAATAATATTAATAGATTAAAAGACTTTTTTGATGAAGACAATTTTATTAATACTAATAAAGGAATTATTTTAGATAAAGACGCAGCGTCTTATGTAGTGGGTTGGTTTGCTGATACGGCATATACAAGAAATTATCTTGCAGCCGATAAAGACAATGATGGAGAAATTACGGCTTTAGAAGCTTGGAATTTGTTTGACTTAGTTAATGTAAATTATAAATTATTACAAGATAAAAATAAAGAATATTTCCTAAAGGCAACAAATATAGATGAAACTTATGATTCAAATAGAATAGCTCATAGTATTGAAGGTAAGTCTGATTTAAGTGAGGCATTAGATATTATAATTGATATGGACAAAGACTTAGATGGCAAAGTTACAGCGGGTGAATATTGGAATGTGGAAGATAAAGATTATATAAATGAGTTTGGAATTGTATATGATGATGAAAATCACTCTTTTATGAGTATTCCACATAAAAAAATTAAATTTAATATAGCAGAAGAAGAGCTTAAGAGATTAAAAGAACAAATTAAACTTAATAATATAATTGCAAAACTTAAAAAATCACAATCTTTAGATAATAACGAAAAAGAAATATTACAAAAATTTAATATCCAAAACATAAGTAATGAATTAAAAATAAGCGAAGATAAATTAAAAGAATTAATTAGTAATGATAAGCTAGGAGATTTTATAGATTTTACGAAAGAATTTAAAAAAGATTTAAGCGATACAAAATTAATTGATATTAAGGTTTAATTTTTTATTTTTAATTAATTATTACTAAAAGTTACAATATATCAAAATATTAAATAAAATAATAATAGTATTAATTAAAATCAAATTATAATAATTCAAATCATTAATGAAAGTAGATTTTCAATGAAAAAAGCAGTTTTAGCTATTTTAGCTTTTATTACGAATGTAAGTGCGTATTCTTGGTATAGTTATACAAATGGTTATAGCTTTCTTACTTGGTCAGGTGCTTGGGGTTCAGCTTTTAATTCTTCAGCAAGAGATAGAGTAATGCCACAAAAAGAAGGCTGGAAACCACCTAGATTACCAAAATATTAAAATATAAATTAATATACTTTTACTAAATTACTTTAGTAAAAGTATTAAGGAAAACTTATGAAAATAGATATCTCGCAAGTAAAAAATATAGCATTTGCTTGGGCTGATAATGTTAAAACTAAAGAATTAAATACTAAAGATATTAGCAATTTAAAAGATAATATAAATAAAAATAATTTTGAGATTAAGACAAGTAAAGAGCAAAATTACAATGTATTTTTTAAATTTGATGAAAGCAATATCGGAGTAAAACTTAGTGACAAGAATATTAATAGATTAAAAGAATTTTTTAATGAAGATAATTTTATTGATACTAATAAAGGAATTATTTTAGATAAAGACGCAGCAAGTTTTGTAGCTGGGTGGTTTAGCGATGTAGCGTATAAGAGTAATTTTTTAGCAGCTGATAAAAATAATGATGGAGAAGTAGATAAAAAAGAAATTAATTATACTATAGGAGCATTTTCTTTATATATAGAGCCAACTAAAGATGGTTCAGGACAAGCTACTAAAGTTGCAAGTTATATTCCAAGTATTTTTGCTATCAATAAAGATAATGTAAGCAGTATTAGCAAAGCACTTGATAAAACTATTAGTATGGATAAAAATCTTGATGGTTATATAACAATTGCTGAAAAATATGATTTTAAAGATATTGTTTATGAATACGGAGTATTTTTAGATAATCAACCTTTTACAAGTATTCCACTCCACAAACAAGCTAATGTTGATATGGCAGAAGAAGAAATTAAAAGAGTAAAAGAACAAATTAAAATTAATAATATAATTGAAAAACTTAAAAAATCACAATCTTTAGATAATAACGAAAAAGAAATATTACAAAAATTTAATATCCAAAACATAAGTAATGAATTAAAAATAAGCGAAGATAAATTAAAAGATTTAATAAGTAGTGATAAGCTAGGAGATTTTATAGATTTTACGAAAGAATTTAAAAAAGATTTAAGCGATACAAAATTAATTGATATTAAGGTTTGATATTAGGAGATTTTATGAGAATTAGTGGTTTTGATGTTGATATTTCAAAAGTATTTGATACTAGCTATCATAAGGCGAATTTGAGTAATTTTCACAATTTAAATCAAGAGCAAATTAATGCTATAAAAGATGATATAACAAATCAAAATTATGCTTTAAAAACAAGTGATAAAGACAATACAAATGTTGTTTTTAGTTTTGATAATAATACTCAAGGAGTTAATCTTAGTAAAAATACTATTGAAAAATTAATGGCTCATTTTGATAAAGCTGATTTTATCTTAAGTGATGATAAGCTTATTTTAAATGGTAATGCTGCTAATTTTGTCTCAAGCTGGTTTAAAACAATTGCTTATGATTTAGGACTTGCAAAAGCTGATAGCAATCAAGATGGTAGGATAAATAATGATGAATTAAGTAATGCAAGGCTTGAAGTTGGGGTTTATGGCGAGTTTAATGGATATATTTATGTAGTAAATAAATTAAGTGATGAAAGATTTATAAATACTAAAACATATGATAAATTAACTTTAGAAATTGGCACAAGTATTAGCGAGTATTTAGATAGTGTAATATCTAGTGATAGGGATTTTGATGGGGTTTTGAGTTTTGCTGAGATTAATTTTGAAAATATTAGCGAAGAACAAGATTATAAAAGTGAATTAAAAGAGAAAAATACAGATATAAAACGCTATCAAAATGAATTTCAAAGGTCAATTGCTTATTTTGCAAAAGAAGGTCAAAGTACCGAAGAAATCAAAAACAAGCAAAAAGAAAAAGAATTAGAACAAGCCGAGCTTTTAGCAAAACTTATGCAAATAACTCAAAAAATCAAACAACAAGGTTTAAATTCACTTACAAGTGATGATAATAAAATCTTAGAAAAATTAGGCAAAAGTGCAAATGCGATTGCAAATAGTGTAGAAATTGACTTAAGTATTAGTGTGGTAGAAGATTTAGTAAATAACAAAATCCTAGATATAAAAGTCTAGTTTTATGATTTTATTTATGCTTAAAATTAAGTTATTTTGATACTTATATAAAATCTTAGAATTTGAAATTCTTATTTTAAATTCTAGAATTTCAAATAAGAATTTCATCAAACTATAAAGTATTTTTGAGCATCATCTTTGCTAAGTGCATTAGCAAAATAATTATTTTGCATAAATTCACAATCTTTATTAGTAGGATTTTTTGCATATGCAAGTGCTAAAGAACAAGCAAGTTTAATATCTTCTAAACTAGCGTCATTGTCAAGTAAAGAAATAGCACCTATTAAATCGGTTCTAATTTCGCTCATTTTTATCTCTTCATTATCTAATAATTTTAAGATTTTTAGACCTTCTTCTTCATTTCTTGAAATTATCATTTTAGCACCATTTGGCAGTCTTAAATGTCTTCCATATCTTAACAATTCAGCGTTTTTACTATCTAGCGTTTTGTATTTTAGATAATCTTGGATTTTGTTTTTATATGCTTGTAAGGTTAGCAAACACCCACCAGCAGGGCTTTCATAATCACTATAACCATAAACTTTTGCAAGTTCCATTTGTCTGGTTCTACCCCTACCACTAAAATCAAATAATTTTTCTCTATCAACCCAGCCTTTAAGTTCAGGCATAGTAGGTGCTAGTAATTTTGCACTAAGTGGGCGTAAAATGATATTATTTAAATCTTCGCTAAGTTTTGCAACACTATTTAATGCTTGTGCTCTTTGGCTCATTGGACGCTGACCTAGCACTTCTCCACTAATTACAAAAGAAGCACCTAAATCATCACACATACTAAGAGCAGTTTTAAACATATACCCATGACAATCAATGCAAGGATTAATAGCCTTTCCATAGCCATATTTTGGATTTAACAATACATCTTGTAAATATTTACTACTAATATCAACAACCCTAAAACTAGCTCCAGCCATATTTGCACGACGCTCTAAAAGGGCGAAATTCTTTCCGCCAAACCCTGTATCAATGTGAATAGCTTCAACTTCTATTCCTTGCTTTGCAATGGTAGTGATTGATAACATACTATCAAGACCACCACTAAATAAAGCTAATGCTTTCATTTATTCTCCTAATTTTCTTATATTATCTTTAAGCCTTGCTCTTTCATCATCGCTTAATTGCTTATTATGATTTGCTATTAGTTCTACTAGGCAATGATAAGCCTTTTTTAAACCATCATTACTATGAATTAATTTATGATTTTTTATTAATTCTTTAGCGTAATTTTTAAAAAGCAAGGCGTTTAGGATATTACAACTTGCGTAATAATTGGCTAAATTATTAAAAAATACTAAGATATTATCTACTTTTTTAGTAGGGTGAATATTGTTTAAAAACTCTAGCATATTAGCATTTGCGTAGTTTTTATTTAATACATCATCAATTAAATTATTATGAAAATATTCTCTTAAAATAAGAATATTAAAATTAGCTTTTGAAATAGCTAAAAAATAAATTATCGCATCTTCTAAAGAATTGCTTTGAGTTTGTTTAGCTTGTGGTTTTTTATCTATTACTTTTGCTTTTATTCCGTTTAATAAATCAAAATCAAGCCCATAATTTTCGCAAAATATTTTAAGATGAGTATTGGCTAAAAATTTATCAATAGTATTGGTGTAATTTAGCACAGCTGAATATGCTTGTTTGATTAAAAATGGCTCAATTTTGCTTATGCTTAATTTGTCTATATAATCTAAATTCAATTCTTTTTTAAATATATATTCAATACAAAAACTAATTATATTAATAGTATTATTTAGTTCGGTTTTTAGCTTTAATTCTTCATTATTTTCAATGTATTCGCCTGGGTCTTTATATGTTTTTAGCCTTATTACTTCGGCGTTGTAGCCAAATTTACTCAATAAAACTCCTGCTTTAAAAGCAGCTGCATTTCCCGCTGCATCTTTATCAAAGCATAAAGATACAAAATAATCTTTTTTAATTAATTTTAAATGCTGCTCTGTTAGTGCAGTTCCTAGCACTGCTACTGAATATGTAAGTCCTGCTTTATGAAGACTTATTGTATCCATATAGCCTTCGCAAATTATCATTCTTTTGTGTTTATTAATATCATTTTTTGCTAGATGATAAGCGTAAAATATACTACTTTTATCAAATAGTTTTGAAGCGGGAGAATTTACATATTTTGCAGGATTTTGTGGATTTAATGTGCGTCCTCCAAAACCTACTAAATAACCTGTATTATCGTAGATTGGAAAGGTAATTCTTTCTATAAAAGATGGATAAATTCCATTATCGTTTTTTTTAACTACCCCTTCTATTAATGCTTGTTCTAAAGCTATATTTGATTTTTGCAAAATCCTTAAAGTATCATTTGCACTTGGTGCATAGCCAAGATTAAACTTAATTCTTAAATCCCTTGTGATTTTTCGCTTTTCAAGATAGGCAATCAAATTCCCACGGATATTTAATTCACTTATATAATATTCGTTGAGTATTTTACAAGCGTCGTTGTTTTGAATAATTTTTGTTTTTTTATCATCTTCTAAAATAAAGCCATAAATATTTGCTAATTCTTTTACTGCTTCTATAAATTCTAAATTATGATATTTTTGCATAAAGCTAATAGCATCACCATTCGCCCCACACCCAAAGCAGTGAAAATATCCTTCATTTTCACGAACAGCCATACTAGGATTTTTATCAGCGTGAAACGGACATACGCACATATAATTCGCACCATTTTTATGCACGGGAATGTAGTTTGAAATCAAATCAACAATGTTAATGCTATCTTTTAATCTTTGAATGCTCTCGTTTGTAATCATAAAAGTATTATATGTATAATTAATTAATTTTATTTAAAGGATATTAGTGGATTTAATACTTAGCTATTATAGAAATCCTATTTTTGGAATTTTAGTTTTAATTAGCCTTGTTTTAATTATTGCTTTAGCTCAAATAATTTTTGCAAGTTTAAAAGAAAATCAAACTAATAAAAATATCAAAAAATATCTTGCTAATTTTAATGCAATTGAGCCTAAGTATTTAAGTAGTTTAAGTTTTGATGAAAGGCTTAATTTAGCTAATGGATTTTTTAAAGCTTCAATGTTTTTAGAGTGCAAATATGTTTTGATTAATTTATTAAACGAATTTGCAAATGATAAAGATTTATTATACTTATTATCTGTTTGTGATTTAAGGCTTGGATTATTAAACGACGCTAAACAAAATTTATTAAAGATTTTAAAATCTCGTGCTAGAGATGAATTAGCACTATTATGTCTTGGATATATTCATTTTAAATTAAACGAAATCAATGAATGCAAAGAAGTTTATAAATGTTTGTGCGTTTTAGGAGATTATGAAAAAGATTTAGAATTTATAAATAATTATAAAAGCTTTAATACTAAAAGTTTTAAAGAAATTAAAATTGATGATGAAACAATAAATCCAAATAATATCAGTCAATTTTATTTATGTAAAAATTGCTCATCACAATCTATTTTTTACACTCCGTTTTGTTCGCAGTGTTTTAAGTGTGATACAATGCAAGCTAATTTAAGGATAAGGATATGAAAAAATTAACGATTTATACTGATGGGAGTTGCCTTAAAAATCCTGGAGCAGGGGGTTGGGCTTGGATTATTATAGATAATGATTTAATCATTAAAGATAGTGGCGGAGATAAGCTTACAACCAATAATATTATGGAATTAAGTGCCTGTATTAACGCTTTAAAAAGCTTAAAAGAACCTTGCAAGATTGATTTATATAGCGATAGTCAATATGTAGTTAAGGGTATTAATGAATGGCTTAGTGGTTGGGTTAAGACTGATTTTAAAGGCAAAAAAAATGTTGAATTATGGAAGAGTTATTTAGAAGTTAGCAAAATCCACGATATTAATGCAATTTGGGTTAAAGCTCATAATGGTGATAAATACAATGAAATGTGTGATGAACTAGCTAGAAGTATGGCACTTGAGTATGAAAATAACACTATAAATGCTAATGTAGTGCTAGAAAAAAGAATTTCAAAATATCATAAAATTGAAGAAAAACTAGGATATAAATTTAAAAACGAAACCCTATTAAATCAGGCTTTAACTCATAAAAGTTTTAGCAAAACTCATAATGAAAGGCTTGAGTTTTTAGGTGATGCGGTGCTTGATTTGATAGTAGCAAATATTTTATACAAGGATTTTTCTCGTTATAGTGAAGGGGATTTAAGCAAATTAAGAGCAGCTTTAGTGAATGAAAAGTCTTTTGCAAAAATTGCTAGTTATCTTGAAATTGGAGAGTTTTTGCAATTATCAGTATCTGAAGAAAATAACGGCGGAAGAAAAAAACCAAGCTTATTATCAGATGCTTACGAAGCAATAATAGGTGCAATTTATTTAGAAAGTGGATATGAGATTGCTTGTGCTGTTGGCTCTAAGATATTAAATGAAGTTTTTCCTAAGATTGATATAGAATTAATTAAAGACTATAAAACAAAATTACAAGAAAAAACTCAAGCAATAATGGCTCAAACCCCTGAATATAGGATTTTACACACAAAAGGGCCTGATCATAAAAAAGAATTTGAAATAGGGCTTTTTTTAAATGATGAATTATTTACAAAAGCAATGGGTAATAGCAAAAAAGAAGCAGAGCAAAGTGCTGCTAAATTAGCGTTAGAGAAGTTAGAAGATGAATAGTTTTGGAACATTTTTAAAATTTAGCACTTTTGGAGAAAGTCACGGAAAAGCAATTGGAGTGGTTATTGATAACTATCCTGCAGGGGTTAGAATTGATACTGATTATATAAATTCCTTGCTTAAATTAAGACAAGGTGGTGGAGCGTTTAGCACTCCTAGAAAAGAAGCTGATGAAGTTAATATTATTAGCGGAGTATTTAATGATATTAGCACAGGTGCTCCAATTTGTGTGCTAGTAGAAAATAATAATACAAGAAGTAAAGATTATAAAGAGCATTTACGCCCTGCACACGCTGATTTTACATATTATGCAAAATACGAGCATTTTGATTATCGTGGCGGTGGTAGAAGTAGTGCTAGAGAAAGCGTAGCAAGGGTTATTGCAGGTGCTTTTGCTGATTTAATATTAAAAGAATTTAACATTAGAACTTATGCTAGTATTTGTGGGGTAGGTGGTGTTAGTTTAGATGAGTTTAAATTCAGTGAAGAAGAGTATAAAAGGGCTTTAGAAAAAGATTTTAATGCTTTAGGTGATGATTTATTTAAAGAATTATTTAAAGACGAAATCACAAAGGCAAAAAATAACAATGATAGCGTAGGTGCAAGTGTTAGCGTAGCAGCATTTGGCGTAATGGCAGGGCTTGGAGATGGGCTTTATGATAAATTAGATGCTAGAATTGCTAGTGCGTTTATGGGATTAAATGCTGTAAAGTGCGTTGAAATCGGAGCAGGAAGAAAGCTTAGCTCAATGAATGGCTCTTTTGCAAATGATGAGATTTTAGGCGTTAGCAATGATGAATTAATGCAAAATCAAAATAGCTCTATTTTAAAACAAAGTCCTAATTTTAAGTCATTTAAAGTAGCAAAAACCAATATTAATAAGCCTTTATTTTTACATACTAGACATAATTTTAGTGGTGGAATTATTGGTGGGATTAGCACAGGAGAGAGTATTTATATTAGAGCTCATTTTAAGCCAACTCCATCAATTTTTAAAGAACAAACTATGTTAAATAAAGACTTTAGTCTAATAAAAGATGCAATTTATGGAAGGCACGATCCTTGCGTAGGTGTTCGTGGAGCTGTTGTCTTAAAAGCTATGCTAAGTTTTATAATAGCTGATTTTTTAATGTTAAATTCATCTGCTAAAATAAGCAATCTTAAAAAAATCTACAAAGGAGAATAAATGCCAATAATTAATGTAAAATTAGCAGCACCAATGCCAAATAAAGAAAAATGCGAAGAAATAATAAGTGATTTAACAAATTATTTTGAAACAAAATTAGGCAAAAAGCGTGAGAGAATAGTGGTAATGCTAGAAGAAATTCCGCAATCTCATATAGGTTTTGGCGGAAGAAGTGTTGAAACTATTAATAATGCTGATTTTGTTAATAATTTTAAACTTGACGATGATAGATAAAAAGCTCCCTAATTTAAGGGAGTAATTATGGAAATTTTATTAATTATATTATTTGCTATTGCAATTTTTCTTTCAGTAATTTATGGGTTTTTTTATTTTATATGGAAAGCCTTTAAAATTCTTTATGCTACTTTTCCTTTAGTGTATTTAGCAATTTTTACAATCTTATTTTTATTATTTATCAAAAAAATAAAAAAACTAAAATTCAAAACTTTTTTAATCATTAGTCTAATAATAATTAGATTCGACATGCTTTTTATTAGACCTGTGGCTGATTATTCTAGTTTTAATAATTT
>NZ_JAHCZE010000058.1:0-10456 GCF_018501205.1 Campylobacter sp. 2018MI01
TTAATGCTAAAGAATTAGCTAAATACCCATAAATTAATTCAGCAAACATTACTACAAAAGTTACTATAAAGCTTAATAACAATGCTTTTTTATTCTTAGTAAAATCATAAGAATGAGTATGAGAATGGTTGTGGTCTTCGTGGGAGTGATTAGAATTATTATGTGAATGATTATGGGAGTGGTTATGGTGTGAGTGATTACAAGAATGATTGTTTGAATGTTGTTTTATTGGTTTATGAATCAAGTCTTGATAGGTGCAAGTCATTGTTGTTCCTTTAAATTTAGTTTTAGGATAACTTTAATCCTTTTTAATTTTTATGATTATAATTCATATTTAAGTAAATGTAAATTACTTACGAATTTGTAAGTATAAGGAGTTTTTATGCAAATAAATATGAATAATGTAACCTGTCCTTTGCAAATAGCTGCAAATATGATAAATGGAAAATGGAAAAGCATAATCATTTTTCAATTAAGTTTAGGTAATTCTTCTTTATCAAAATTACAAAAAGATATAATTGGAATTAGTCAAAAAATGCTTCTTGAACACCTAAATCAATTAAGAGAAAATGGCTTAGTAGATAAAATAACTTATGATGGCTATCCACTAAAAGTAGAATATTTTTTAACAAATCGTGGAAAGCAAATGTTAAAAGCTATTATTATTTTTCAAGAAATAGGCATTGAAGTTTTAAAAGAAAAGAAATTATTTAATGCTTTAAATGAAAAAAGCTTATCATACATACGAAAAAGTAAGTAATTTACAATTATTTTTAAAAAAGATAATATCTATCCTTTAATTTAATTTAAGGAGATTTTATGAATACAAAAGTTCAATTAATTAGAAGTGCTTGTGTAAAAATTACTATAAATAATGTGTGTTTTTTAATAGACCCTATGTTAGCACCAAAAGGCACTTATGAAGGTTTTGCAAATACTTATAATTCACATTTAAAAAATCCTTTAGTGGATTTGCCATTTAGTTTTGAAGAAGCTATAAATGATGTAAATGCTGTAATAATTACTCATAATCATTTAGACCATATAGATGAATATACCTGTAAAAAATTAGATAAAAATATTAAAGTTTTCGTTCAAGATAATCAAGATTATAATTATTTTAAAGATTTAGGATTTAAAAATCTTGAGATTTTAAGCGATACTTTAGAATTTCAAGGAGTAAAACTAACAAAAACTAAAGCAAAACACGGAAGCGAAGAAATATATAAAAACGAAGAATTAGCAAGGCTTTTAGGTGATACTATGGGAGTTATTTTTAGTGCAAAAGATTGTAAAAGTGTTTATTTAATAGGAGATAGTGTTTTAACAAAAGATGTTGAAAATACTTTAAAACAAAATTATGATATTGTTATTGTAAATGCTGGAAATGCTATGGTTTTAGGATTTGATGATAGTATTATTATGAATGAAAACGATATTAAAAATATTGCTAAAATATCAACTAGTAAAATAATAGCCGTTCATTTAGAAGCTATTAATCATTGTATTTTAACTAGAAAAGCTTTAAAAGAATTTGTAAATAAGAATAATTTAAACGATAGAGTTTTAATCCCAGATGATGGGGAAAGCTACATTTTTTAAAGGAGATAAAATGAAAAAATATGAGATTTTTAATGTAAATTGCAATCATTGTGTAAATAAGATAAAAAATGCTTTAGAAGAAGATTTTGGGACAATTAATTTTAGTGATGATTTAAAATATATTTTTATAAATGCGAATAAAGAAGAATTTGAAGATGAGCTTTTAGAATTAGGATTTAGATTAGGTAAATTAGTATGAAAAATGTAAGGCTTTTTATTAACGGAATGCATTGTGTAAATTGTGCTAATTCAATCAAACAAGAAGCCTTAAAATTAGGCGTAATAGATGCAAGGGTTGATTTTATCAATAAATTTGGAGAATTTAGTGTAAATGATGATTTTGATAGTGAAAAGCTAATTTTTGCTATCAAAAAACTAGGCTTTGAAGTAAGCTTAGAAAAAATAAATGCAAAAAAAACTTACGAAGGCATTAGGCTAATTTTTTTAGCGATTTTTAGTGTTTTAACTTTTATTGATTTTAGCTTTTTATTCTCTTGTGTTTTTGCAAGTTTGGCTATTTTACTTTCGCTTGATTTTTATAAAAGAGTAATATTTCATAAAAGCTATGGAATGGATTTACTTGTAGTGCTTGGAATTAGCATTAATTATTTTTATTCATTTTTTAGTATTCATCATCATTTCTTTTTTGAAAGCACTTTTGTCTGCTTTGTGATTAGGCTTGGAAAATTTATTGAAAATAAAGCAAAAGCTAAAGCAAATTCTTTAATCACACCAAGCAAAATCCCTACAATAACCCTAGCAAACAATAAAATAATAAAAGCAAATCAAATAAATAAAGATGATGAGCTACTTATTAAAAACGGCGAAGAAATCTTAGTAGATGGAATATGTCTAAATGAAGCCTTAATTGATGAGAGCGTTATTAGTGGAGAAAGCTTTAGTCTAAGCAAAAAAATAGGAGAATTAGTCTATGCAGGTAGCATTAATAAGGGCGAATTATTAAAGATAAAAGCAACTAGCACTTATTATGAAAGCTCACTTGAAAAACTTAAAGATGAAGCAATGAAAGCTAATAATAAGGATTTAAAAGCCTTTAAATTAGTTGATAAGATTAGCAAATATTTTGTATTAATAATTTGTATAATCGCTAGTATTACAGGACTTGCTTGGTATTTTATAGATTCTTCTAAGGTGTTTTTTTATGTTAGTAGTGTGTTGTTAATTTCATGTCCATGTGCCTTAGGACTTGCAATTCCTATGGTAATAGTAATTTGCATTAATTTATGCTTTAAAGAAGGAATAATTTTAAAAAATCCTGAACTAATTAACTCAATACAAGATATAGAATGCTTTGTTTTTGATAAAACAGGCACACTTACAAATTCCGTGCAAAAAATATCACACGATTTAAGTGAAGCTGATTTTAGGCTAATTGCAAGTATTGAAAATACTCAAAATCACCCAATAGCTAAGAGTATTACGAATAATTTTACTGATTTTTTAGATTTAAATGGAACTTGTGCTTTAAAGGATAATTCTTTAATTTATACTGATGAGAATTTAAAAGTAGAAATAAAACCTTGCGAAAATGAGTTTTTATGCTATAAAAATGATTTGTATTTAGGCAAAATTACTTTAGAAAACGAAATTAATGAAAATGCAAAAGAATTAATTAGCTTTTTAAAATCACTCAATAAAAGAATAATAATAATTAGCGGAGATAGTAAAGAAAGAGTAGAAAATCTAGCAAACAAGCTAGAAATTAGCGAATATTATTTTAGAGTTACACCTGAAAATAAAGCTGCGATAATAAAGAATTTAAACGCAAAAAGCGTATTTATTGGGGACGGGGCTAATGATATTAAGGCATTAAGAACGGCTAATTTTGGCATATCATTTAGCAACGCAAATGCAATTGCTAAAAATAAAGCCGATGCGATATTGCTAAAAAATGATTTGATTAAAATCATAAAACTTTTTGAGATTTTTGATAAAGCTTATAGTAAGATTAAGCAAAATTTATTCATATCGTTTTTTTATAATTTCATAGGAATTGCTCTAGCTTGTGGGGTTTTTAGCGAGATTAATTTGCATTTAAATCCTGCACTTTGTGCTATGCTTATGAGTATTTCATCGCTTGTTGTGGTGTTTAATTCTTTGCTTTTGTTTAGAAAAAATAATTTATCTAGTTAGTAGTAACTAGATAAATACTAAATACTAAAATTTTTAAAATTCTGCCTTAAGGCTTCCGAGCTTAAAAACGCAACGCTTTGAGCTAGATTAAGCGACCTGCCATAACTTTTCATAGGTATTAAAAAGGTATTTTCATTACTTAAAATCTCTTTAATTTCAGGCTGTGGCAAACCAAAACTCTCGCTTCCAAACACTATGAAATCTCCTTCGCTAAAATTAGCGTTAAAATAAGGATTTTTTGATTTTGTGCTAGCGAATTTCATTTTAGTAATATCATTATTAGCTAAAAAATCCTTTGCATTATCCCAAAAAATCGGCTCAAGTTTATCCCAATAATCAAGACCTGCGTGCATAATCTTTTTACTTGAAAAGTCCAAAAAATGAGGTCCAACAAGATGCAATTTAAAACCTAAGTTATAGCACATTCTACCTATTGTCCCTACATTTCCTGCAATTCTTGGCTCAACTAAAACTATATTAAACATTTTTCATATACTCCTTAATGGCTTTTTCTTCGCATATTAGTGCTTCTTCTTTTGAGCTAATATTCTCATATACGACTTTTATTTTGTCATTATAAATTCCTAATTCTTTAGCTCGTTTTACAATATCCTTATTTAGCCCAAGCCACTCTCTAAGCGGCATTTTAATAGCAATTTTACATAAATTATAGTCATTTAAATCATTAAAATTTGGCTCTTTTGTTAAAAAGAAAAGCATTTTTTTATAAGGCATAAATTGATAATATATATTAAAATAATCAATAAAATAAAAAAACATTAAAGCAAATCTTTTTTCCTTACAAACTAAATTCTTATTATCTTTAATCTTTTTTAAAACAGCAAAAAATTCATATTTGCTAACACTAAAACCAAAACATTTTTCAAATAAATTTAGTTTATACAAATAATAAAGCCCAATTTCAGGGTATTTTGCTTCAAATAATTTTATTAATTCATTATAAATTCTATCCTTGCTAAGGTTTGAAATATCAATTTTTTTTAGATACCTTAAATCCTTTTTCTTAGTCTTTAGCTTAAATCTTGCGATAAATTGAATAAATCTTAAAAGCCTTAGCGAATCTTCTTTAAATGTAGAATAATTCACTATTCTAATTAGCTTTTTTTTACAATCTCGTATGCCTTTATGTAAATCTATTATTTCTTGTGTAAAAATATTAATCATTATTGTATTCATACGAAAATCTCTTCTAAGTGAGCCTTTGTATATGCTTTTTTCAACTTTTACACGAAAATCCGTATGTAAATCGCCTGTTTTTTTCTCTGTTCTTGCAAGTGCTAAATCATAATTTGCTTTTTTATATACAAAAAAGCTTTTGCCTACACCTAAAGCGTTTAATTCTTTAGCAACCTGCTCCATTTTACTAGGACTTACATCATAAATCTCTATATCATAATCATTTGTATTATTACTTAGATAAATATCTCTAACACAACCACCCACAAAATAAGCTCTTTTTGTGTATTTTGATAAAATTGATTGTATTGTTACAAAAGTCTCATCATCCCAAGGAAGCATTAATTTTTTAAACGCTCTTCAATACTTGCTAGTAAAAATTCAATAAAAGATATTGTTATTTCTAATCTTTTTTGTAAATCTTCTTCATTTTGCTTGGTGTTTAAAGCTTCAAAAAGAACTAAAATTCTTTCTTTAATTTTCAATAAATATTGCTTTTCATAAGTTGATAGCATAGCTGTGCTAGTAGTTTCTTTAGCTCTTTGAATATCTTCAATCTTAGCTATTATCTCTTCTTCGCTACTGATTTCATTTACTGCTTTTACTTCATTTATTTGCTCTTCTTCAGTTTTTTCATATTCTTTTTTAATCTCTTCTGCTGCTACTTGAGATAATCTATCAATCATTTGTGATAATTCTTCATTATTCATATATTTATTAGCCACCTTTTAAACTCATTATATTCTTGTTCGCTTTTAGCATTCATAAAAAAATCATACATTAATAAATTAAGCTCAAGTTTATGCACCTTAGCACCACTTAATCTATAAATACCTTCTTTAGCTGCTTGATTGTTTTTATCACGCTTTAAAATATTTTTATATATTTCAAGGGCTTCTTCTCTTAGCCCTTGTTCTTCATAAATCTTTGCTGCGGTTATTGTTTGCATTAGCAATACTTCGCTACTAATTCGCCCATTTCTTGGGTATTTAATTTAATTTTTGCATTAGCTAAATCAGCACATCCATAGCCTTCGCTTATTACTCTTTTTACTGCATTTTCTATTTTTGATGCTGATACTTCATCGTTTAATGCAAATCTTAGCATCATAGCAGCACTCAAAATTGTAGCAATTGGATTTGCTATGCCTTGACCAGCAATATCAGGAGCGCTTCCATGAATTGGTTCATAAAGTCCAACTTTTCCACCTATACTAGCACTTGCAAGTAGTCCGATTGAGCCAACTACCATACTAGCTTCATCACTTAAAATATCTCCGAATAAATTCTCTGTTAAAATCACATCAAATTGCTTTGGATTTTTAATAAGTTGCATAGCAGCATTATCTACATACATATAGCTTAATTCAACTTCAGGATAATTTACAGCCAACTCATCGCAAACTTCTCTCCATAAAGCTGAAGTTTCAAGCACATTAGCCTTATCTACCATACATAATTTTTTGCGGCGTTTCATTGCACTTTCAAAACCTATTTTTGCAATTCTAATTATCTCATCACGAGTATAAACCATTGTATTATAAGCTCTATCTGCTAATTTTTCTCTAGGTTGTCCAAAATAAATTCCACCCGTTAATTCTCTTACTACAAGTAAATCAACGCCTTTTACAACACTAGCTTTAATAGTGCTAAGCTCTTCAAGTCCATCATATACAAAAGCAGGACGAAGATTTGCAAATACTCCTAAAGCTTTTCTAAGTGCTAATAATCCACTCTCAGGTCTTAAATGGCGTTCTAGCTTATCCCATTTTTCTCCACCAATTGCACCAAATAAAACTGCATTAGAATTTAATGCTACATCAATAGTTTCTTGTGGTAAAGGAACTCCAACAGCATCAATCGCAGCCCCACCCATTAAACATTCAGTATATTCTAAATCAGGGCGAACTACTTTTAAAACTCTTATAGCTTCATTGATTATTTCAGGGCCTATTCCATCGCCTTTAATTACACAAATTTTATTCATTTTGCAACCTTACTAGCGTATTCAATCAAACCACCCGCATTTAATAATTCTTGCATAAATACAGGGATTGGATTTATTTTATAGCTTTCGTTTTTTGTGATATTTTTAATAATTCCATTTGTAATATCTATATCTAATTCATCATTTTCTGCAATTTTATCAGTATCGTTGCACTCTAATATTAAAAGCCCAGTATTATATGCGTTTCTATAAAAAATTCTCGCATAAGTTTTTGCGATTACACATTTAATATTTGCAGCTTTAATAGCAATTGGTGCGTGCTCACGACTAGAACCACAGCCAAAATTCTCTCCTGCAACTATGCAATCATTTTCTTTAATTTCTTTAAAAAATCCAGGTCTAGCATCTTCCATAACATAACTAGCCAATACTTTTTCATCACTTGTATTTAAATATCTTGCGGCTATGATTAAATCTGTATCTATATTATCGCCAAACTTAAAAACTCTCATTAAAGCTCCTTAAAAATTATAATTAATACCCAACATAAACTTATTAGCAAAATAATCTTTAGCATAATTTAACTTATAATTTATCCCAAGATTAAGCCTATCGTTAAAAGAATAACCTAAACCTAAATTAATATTAGTTAATAGTTTTTTTGAAAAACCATTACTAATATCAATGCTATTTTGATAGCTTATATTTTTTGCCTTTAATAAATAATGTTTGTAAAAATTATATTCTAAATCAACACCAGCTAACAAGTTTAAATAATTTAAATTTTTCTTATACTCAAGTCCTATATTTGAATAAGTAAAAAACTTTTTAAAGCTATTAACACTTACGCTAAAATCATTACCTAATGCATTAAAAGAATTTTGTGTATAAAAAATACCATTTAAAGCGACAAAAGGATAAAAATCATTCAATTTATAAGCAAATTTTAAAGTATATGCTAAAGAATTATCATAAAATTTCGCATAATTGCCAAATCTTTCTGTCTTATTTAAAGTATTAATATAACTTAATTTATTATTGATATAAAAATCATCTAAATTAAAATTCGCATTAGCAATTAAGCCAAGAGTTCTTGCATTGTTTTTAAAATCATCATTATAAATATTTGAATTATTATAAACAAAACCTAAAGCGAATTTAAAATCATCTTTTATTAAAGCATTGCTAATTAAAGTCTCATTTGAGCTTTCTTTTAAAGAATTAATTTTATTATATTTATAGCTTTGTTCTATATTAAAATCATCTTTTAAATCATTTGCTTGAATACTTTTAACCTTTGCAATATTCATTAAACTATTATCGTATAAATCATTAGCAAAAAGCTTATTTGTATTTTTTGCTAATTCGTCTTGGGTAGTATTTAAAATACTAGCATAAAACAAATCAGCTCTTCTTAAATTGTATTCAGCTTCGCTTAAATACCCATCTAAATTAATATTATTATAAGCTAAATCATCGCTTGTTTTATCTCTTTTACCAACTTCGTATTCTAAATAATTATCAAGTTGATTAAACAATAATTGATAATTTTTGCTTGCAAAATCATTTAAATTATTAATTTTATTCAAATCAATTCTTTTAACCATAACGCTTACTTTATTATTAGTATAAGTTGGCTCATTAATTTCTAAAAAAGTTACTAATGATTGCACTGATTTAAATCTATTTTCAATGCTTCTTGCCGTTAGAATATCTACATTTTGACCTTGAGTTATATTTGCACCTGATTTAACACCTACTAAATTAAATTCCCCGTCTAATTTAGCATTACCTAAAACTCTAAAACTCTCGCCTAAATTAGAATAAATCTTGCTATTTGCACCTAATTCAAGGCTACCTAAAGTTAAACCTTCGTTTATTAAAACACTATTATTTGTAATACCACTTGCAGTCGTATTGCTTACTCTTAAAACACCATTTGTATTTGTAAAATGTGCTTGATTTTTCTTGCCAGTTAGCCACAATGTGCCGTTTTTAATCTCGCTATTACCTTTAAAAGTATTATCCCCACTTAATACTAAAGTCCCAATTCCATCTTTAATAAGACCAAAATCACCTTTAATATTATTTGAAAATACATATAAATTATCTAAATCCACATTAGCATAAAAGTCTTTTCTAAACTCAGCAACCCCATTCATAGCACGAGTAGGATTTAAAATCCCTACCCCAAAACGAGCCTTAATATCATCAGCATTATTTGTAGTGCTTGTAACCTTAAATGCGGTTGTAAATAAACTCTCTTTAATATTATCATTACTCATCCAAGGGTATTTTTCATAAATTAAAGCCGCCACACTAGCAGTTATTGGGGTGCTATAACTTGTGCCTTCAACTCCATTTATCTCAAAAGGAGCTGAAATACAATCATCCCAACCATTTTTCTTGCAAGTATTTCCGTGATGAAAAACTTCTTTAATTGCTCCATCATTATCTTGTATGTAAAAATGCTTACCATATTCATCTACTCTTGCTGCATTGGTTTTATATCCTAAAACAATTACCCAACCTTTTCTTAAAGGACTATCAAGTGGGATTGCGTGGGTTGTAAAAGGCTTATTAATATTATCAGTAATATTACCTGCTGCATTAAAAACTAAAGCATTATTTTTCATAATTGCTGTATAAAATATACCTGTATTTGGACTTGAATAATCTAAATTACTATATTCATAAGATTGATTAAAAAACCTAACTCCACTATTTGATAAAGCATCAATTGTAGCGGCTAAATTAATATCATCGCCAATTTCACTTTTACTAATAGGATTTACTATATTTGCAAATTTAATCTCACTTGCAATTGTATTTGCAGTATTCATCACATTTTTGCCGTGTAAAATAGGGCTATTATTGCTATCTTTTAAAATAGAATTTGAATAGTTTTTGCTTATAAAATTATCATCATCTATCCTATTTGCCAATGAATTCCATTTAGTTTGATTTGTCTTTTTATAATCAAAATGCTTATTTACTAAGACATTTTTTAAATCATCAGTCCCCGAATCATTTACCCCAATAATTATTCCTTTTCCTAAAAAGCCTTGATTCCAATTAGGGCTAAATCCATAGCTGGTTTGATTATTATTTGACCTTGAAACTTCTTTGTTTGAATAGTTTGATGGATTATTTGCACTTTGAAAAGTAGATAAATTTGTATCATAAAGCTTAGCAAAAACACTAATAGTAGCAGTATCAGTTTTAGTGTTTAACCTAGTTGCTATATCGGTTTTTTTAGGTATATTAATTACAGGCAAATTAGAATAATCCGAAGTTATTTTGGCATTTTCAACTATGTTTTGAAAATTCTCATTAGTTGATACTTTAGCTGTAGGTTTATATGGTCTTGAAGTAGAAGTATCTTGTGAAGATTTTATATTAGGAGTTTGAGTATTAGCTTCGCCTCCACCACCACAAGCACTTAATAAAAATATAGAAGCAATTAATGATAGTTTAAAATTCATATAAAAATCCTAAATTAAATTTATTTGCAAAATAATTCTTAGCAAATGAATTATTATAATCAAAATTAAAA
>NZ_JAHCZE010000059.1:0-10195 GCF_018501205.1 Campylobacter sp. 2018MI01
TTATAATTTCATCATTTTTTATTAGCTATATTCAGTATAAAAATATAATCAAACCATTTTTTATTAGCAATAATTTTAATGAAATATCAAATATAAGCGATATTAAAAAAGGCATAATAAATAGTGAAAGTTTAAATATAGAATTTGCTTATAATAAAGATGATTTAGATATTTTAAAGGTTAATATTAAAAACACTTACTACACACAAAAAGATAAAAAAAGAGAAAAAGATATTTTTAAAGGAATTTATATTCGTAAAAAAAATATAAAAATGAAAGATTTTATAATAGTTAGTAATAGCGATATTAAGGATATTTTAGGAGTTAAAGAGCCTTTAATTTTACTTGATAATGTAGATTTTAATAAATATTTTAAATTGTATTCTAATAATAATTTAGAAGTTTTTAAATTCTTAAATCCTAAGAAATTAGATATTATTAGTAATAATGCAAAACTTATTAATCACAAAATAAGTCTTTTTTATAAAGATAATTATTTGCATATTTATATTCATAATTTTTCTTTTAGTGAAAATATTGAAAAAGAATTTAAAAGCATAATAAATATTGTTAATGAGTTTTAAAAAATGTGAGAATTTGAAACACGAAATTAAAAGTATATGCTATTATAAGTTATAATTTTATTTTTGTTATATTTATAACATTAAAATTGTCAGAATTTTATATCAGGAGAGAAAATGAAAAGAGAAGAAATAAAAGAATTAATAGATATGTTTGCTCAAGCAAATATAGGCAAAATCAAAATCAAAGAAGGCGATTTTGAAATTAGCTTAGAAAAGCAAGGAACGGTTGTTGAATGCGCACCAATTCCTGCAGTAATGCCACAAAGTGCTCCAGCACCAATTAATGTAAATGTAGTAAATGAAGCACAACCTGCTAAAAACACTCATCCAGCAATTACAAGCCCAATGGTAGGAACATTTTATCAAGCACCAAGTCCAGGGGCAGCTAGTTTCGTAAAAGTTGGTCAAACAGTGAGAAAAGGCGATACAATTTGCATTATTGAAGCTATGAAAATTATGAATGAAATTGAAGCTGAATTTGATTGCAAAATCGTAAGCGCTTTAGTAGAAGATGGACAACCTGTGGAGTATGGAACAGAATTATTTGCAGTTGAAAAACTATAAGTAGGTTGCAATGAGAGAGATTAAAAAGATTTTAATTGCTAATCGTGGAGAAATAGCTCTAAGAGCTATTAGAACGATTAAAGAAATGGGTAAAGAAGCTATTTGTATATATTCTAGTGCTGATAAAGACGCTTTATATTTAAAATATTGTGATGCTAGTATTTGCGTTGGTGGTCCAAAATCAAGCGAGAGTTATTTAAATATCCCATCAATTATTAGTGCTGCTGAATTATGTGGTGCTGATGCGATTTTTCCTGGATATGGGTTTTTGAGTGAAAATCAAAATTTCGTAGAAATTTGTGAGCGTCATAATATTAAATTCATAGGTCCTAGTGTAGAAGCTATGAATACTATGAGCGATAAAAGTAAAGCTAAACAAGTTATGAAAAGAGCAGGTGTTCCAGTAATCCCAGGTAGTGATGGGGCTATTAGTGGAGTAGAAGTTGCAAAAGAATTAGCTGAAGAAATGGGCTATCCTGTTATTTTAAAAGCTGCTGCAGGTGGTGGTGGTCGTGGTATGCGTGTGGTTGAAAAGGCTGCTGATTTAGAAAAAGCATATTGGTCTGCTGAAAGCGAAGCTACAAGTGCATTTGGTGATGGTAGAATGTATATTGAAAAATACATTAAAAATCCACGCCATATTGAAGTGCAAATCATAGGAGATAGTTTTGGAAATGTTATTCATATAGGTGAGCGTGATTGTTCTATGCAAAGAAGACATCAAAAGCTAATAGAAGAAAGTCCAGCTAGAATTTTAGAGCCAGCTACTAGAGAAAAATTATTAGAAACTGCTATAAGAGCAGCTAAAGCTATTGGATATGAAGGTGCAGGGACATTTGAGTTTTTATTAGATGATTATCAAAACTTTTATTTTATTGAAATGAATACAAGATTACAGGTTGAGCATTGCGTAAGTGAAATGTGTAGTGGAGAAGACATTATTCGTCATATGATAAATGTAGCTGAAGGAAAAGCTCTACCTAAACAAGAAGAGATAAATTTTAAAGGTCATTCAATTGAGTGTAGAATTACTGCAGAAGACCCTAAAACATTTACACCTTGTCCTGGGACAATTAGTAGATATACAGCTCCTGCAGGTGCAAATGTGAGAATGGAAAGCCATGTTTATCAAGGATACAGCGTTCCTCCGTTTTATGATAGTATGATAGGTAAGCTTGTTGTGTGGGCTCCTACAAGAGAGATGGCAATTCATAAGATGAAATGTGCTTTACAAGAATTAATAGTAAGTGGTATTAAAACTACAAAAGATTTTCATATTTCTATGATGGAAAATCCTGATTTTATAAACAATAAATTTGATACAAACTATTTATCAAGAAGATAATTCCTAAATGAAATTCTTTAAGAATTTCATTTAGTCCTAAGTAATGCTATGAAAGAAATTAATTTTTATAAATTATCTTTAAATATTTATTTAGAAATGCTACTTCGTTTTAGCTCTATTGTCATAAATACTATTATGATTAGTAGATATAATGTGTTTTTAATAGGAGCTATGAGTAGTGCAAATCAGATTTTTATAATAGCTACAACTATATTTTCATTCCTTTCAATTGGCTCAAGTGTATTAATATCTCAAGCTTTAGGCGCTAATAACAAAAACTTAGCAATAAGGTCAGCTCATATTAGCATATCTTTTAATATGGTTTTAGGTATTTTGATATTTTTTATAATTAATTTTTTTGATGGCAATATGCTTAGGTTGTTAAATGTTCCTAATGATATATTTGATTATTCATTAATATATTTACAAACTATAGCTTATGTAATATTGTTAGATTGCTTAAATATAGCTTTATCATCTGTAATTAGAACTTATGCTAAGGCTAAGGAATTAATGATCGTATCGCTTATTATGAATGTAGTTAATATTGTTTTTAATGCTATATTTTTATATAAATATGATTTAGGCTTGTTTGGAGTGGGAATTTCAAGTGTAATTTCTAGGATAGTAAGCCTTGCAATGCTAATTTATATATATTTTAAGATTGCAAAACTTAAGATTTATTTTGAGCTATTTTTTAAAATTAATAAAAAAATATTAAAAAATATTTTGACAATAGGTGGCTTTAGTGCAGGAGAAAATCTACTATGGTCAGCACAATATATGGTTATTTTCGCTTTTGTTGGATTATTAGGAAAAGATGCTTTAAGTATTCAAAGTATATTTTTTCAAATTTCAATGTTTATATTTACTACTAGCTCTGCATTAAGTGTGGCTAATGAGATAATCATCGGTAGGCTAGTTGGTGCAAAAGAATTTGAAAAAGCGTATAAACAAAGTTTTAAAGTATTAAAAATTGCAATAATTTGTAGTTTAGTATATGCTAGTTTTGTTTTTTTAATTCAAGATTATATATTTCAAGCACTTAGTTTAAGCAATGAATTAATAAATATTATAAAACCGCTTTTTATAATAAGTTTTTTCTTAGAAAGTTCAAGAGCTTTAAATATAGTAATGGTTAATTCTTTAAGGGCTAGTGGAGATGCTGCCTTTCCTTTTTATGCTGGAATTGTTTTTATGTGGGGAGTTAGTGTTCCTTTAGCTTATATTTTAGGGATACATTTACATTTTGCTATGGTTGGAATATGGAGTGCTTTTGTAGTTGATGAACTTTTAAGAGGACTTGCTAATACATATCGTTGGAAAAGTAAAAAATGGCAAAGCAAATCAGCTGTATAAATATCTTTTAAAAGATATTTATATTTTATGATTTAGTGTTGTTGTGCTTTTAAATTCTTGTTTGTATCCGTTAGTTTCTATGCTATCTTTTAACATTTCTTCAAGTAAAGAATCATAAAATTCTTTAACACTTAGCACATATTTTGCATATTCTTTGTTTTTTGCTAATAAGTAATTTAAATTAAATTTTAATTGTTGTAATAAATCGCTTGATTTTTCACTTAATAAATCTGATAAATTACCATTATTTTTAGTAGCTAATTCAAGTAAGGCATTATCTAAAGCTTGTTTTTCTTTTAAAAAAGCATTAAGTGCTTCTACTTTTTCCTTATTTTGAGTATCAAGTCTGTCTTTTCTAGCTTCTTTAATATCACTTATTCCTTGTTCTGTTATGCTAATAATTTTTAATAAAAGATTATTAGCAGTAGCTAGTCTTTTTTCTATCATTAGCATAACTCATTTGCAATTGCATTTGCGGTAGATTTTAAATCAATTTTATAAGTTCCATTTGCAATTTGCTCAGCTATAGCAGCTGCTTTTGGGCTCAAAGAACTTTTGGTTTCTTTAACTTCAGTTTTATCAACATTTTCACTTTTTGTAGCTTTTGGCTTCATAATATCTTGGCTTGAATATACCATAGATGAACTAAGTGAGTTTAACATTTTTCAACCTTTTTATAATATTTGCATACTATATCGGAATTAGTTTAAAAAACTTTATAGCCTTTCTTTTAAAAAATTAAATAGCATTTCAGAAAATCCAAGCCCACCACTTAAAGCCTTACTCATAGCATCATTATACATTGAGCCATAAATATCATCTCCAGCGTCTTTTCCAAATAGTGGATTTTCTAATTTAAGACTAATATCAAGGACACTTTTTATCATAAATGCTTCAAAAGCATCTGTTTGTTCTTTTAACAATTTTTCATCTACTTTTGCAGTATTTGGCTGGTTTATTAAATTAGAATTTAAAATTTCATGAGATTTTTTATTTTCTATTTTATTAATTTCTTTTTCTAATAAATTAGAAAAATTATTTTTACTATCTTCACTTAATTTTATTAAGGTATTTGTATTTGGTAGAGTATTTTTATATGTATTTTCATAAATTTTTGATATATCCATTATAAAATCTCCAATTCAGCATTAATTGCCCCAGCTTGTTTTAAATTTTTAATAATCGTTATTACATCAGCAGGGCTTGCACCTAGTTTATTTAAGGCTCTAGTGATATTTGCTAAAGTTATTTTATCGTTAGTAATTCTTAAAATATTTGAGCTAGTATCAATTACACTACCATCTTTTAAATCAACTTCATTGTCTTTTAGTTCATAAGGTCTTTTAGGTTCAATTTTAATTGTTATATTTCCATGAGATATTAAAACAGGACTAACTTCTACATCAATTCCACTTATTATCGTTCCTGTTTTTTCATTTATTATGATTTTACTATTTGCGTTTATTTCTCCAGCATCTAGTGATAATACTTTTGCTATAAAATCAACTGCACTTTCTTCTTCTGGTCTTTCTATTATTATTGTTTTACCATCTGTAGCTTTTGCTATATCTAAATCATAAGCTTTATTTATTGCATTTTTTATTTTACTAGCTAGTGCAAAATCATTTTGCTTTAGACTTAGAGTAATTCTTTCTTGATTGTTAAAATCAAAATTAACTTCTCTTTCTATACTAGCTCCATTTGTTATTTTTGCATTAGTCATACTAGCACCTTTGCCGCTACTATCTATACTAAGCGCTCCTTGAGCTAATGCGTAAATATTTCCATCAACACCTTTTAAAGCACTTAATAAAAGTGTTCCACCTTTTAAACTTTTAGCATCACCTAATGAAGCTACATTTACATCAATTTTATCCCCACTTTTTGCAAAGGCAGGTAATTTTGCACTAATCATAACTGCTGCGGTATTTTTACTTTTAATATCATCAGGGCTTATTTTGATATTCATAGAGCCTAGCATATTTGCAATTGATTGAATAGTAAATTCGCTACTAGAACCATCTCCACTACCATTTAGACCAACAACCAAACCATATCCGATTAACTCATTATCCCTAACTCCAACAATATTTGCTATATCTTTTATTTGTGAAGCCATTAAGGAATTTAATATAAATATCAAAAATATCATAAATCTCATTATTTTTCCTTATTTTAAATATGTTTAAATTAAGCAAATCATATTCCATATTTTTTACAAAAACATTAACCAAATACTAAATTAGCTTTTGTAAAATCAGCAGATTACTTTCAAATTTTAAGGATAATAAATGCACAATTTATTTTTATTTAGTGATTTTATAGCTGATGACAATAAAGCGATTACTTATTTAATTCATTTCGTTTTAGTTATTGCAATTATTTTGGTTTTAGCAAAATTAGCAACTTCTAAAATGCAATTAGTTCCAAAAGGTATTCAAAATATTATGGAAATGTTTTTAGATGGTGTTTTATCTATGGGTAAAGATACTTTAGGCTCAAAGGAAGCAGCTTTAAAATATGTTCCTTTAATCGCTACTCTTGGATTAGTTGTTTTTGTAAGCAATATAATAGGTATAATTCCTGGATTTGAAGCTCCTAGTGCTAGTTTAAATTTAACACTTCCTTTAGCAATAATTGTTTTTATATACTATCATTACGAAGGCATAAAAACTCAAGGATTTTTTAAGTATTTCAAGCATTTTTTTGGTCCTGTTAAAGTGATTGCTCCACTTATGTTTGTTGTTGAAGTGATATCACATTTTTCTCGTATAGTTTCTTTATCTTTCCGTCTTTTTGGAAATATTAAAGGAGATGATTTATTTTTAGGTGTTATTTTAGCTTTAGTTCCAATCGTAGCTCCGCTTCCACCATATTTTCTTTTAACATTTATGGCATTTTTACAATCGTTTGTATTTATGATTTTAACTTATGTATATATAGCTAGTGCTATTGCAATTGATGAGGAGCATTAATGGAATTTGAAGTAGTTATTGGTTTAGAAGTTCATACTCAGCTTAATACAAAAACTAAGATTTTTTGTTCTTGTGCGACAAGTTTTGGTGAAGTTGCTAATACTAATGTTTGCCCTGTGTGTTTGGCATTGCCTGGAGCTTTACCTGTATTAAATAAAGAAGCTTTACAAAAGGCTATATATTTTGGTAAAGCAATTAATGCAAAAATTAATGAAGTAAGTATTTTTAATAGAAAAAACTATTTTTATCCTGATTTACCTAAAGCTTATCAAATATCACAATTTGATGTGGCAATAGTTGAAGGTGGAAAATTAGAAATTGAAGGTGATTTTGGTAAAAAAATAATAGGAATTACTAGAGCACACCTTGAAGAAGATGCAGGTAAAAATATCCATGAAAATGATAATTCTTTAGTGGATTTAAATCGTGCAGGAACTCCACTACTTGAGATTGTAAGTGAGCCAGATATTAGAAGCGCTGATGAAGCTGTAGCTTATCTTAAAAAACTTCATTCTATTATAAGATTTTTAGATATTAGTGATGCTAATATGCAAGAAGGCTCTTTTAGATGTGATGTTAATATATCTATCAGACCTAAAGGCGATAATAAATTTTATACAAGAGTAGAAATTAAGAATTTAAATAGTTTTAAATTTATTCAAAAAGCAATAGAGTATGAGAAAGAACGCCAAATAGCTGCTTGGATGGATAGTAAGTATGATAGTGAAGTAGTTCAAGAAACAAGATTATTTGATACTACAAGACTTGTTACAAAACCTATGAGAAGCAAAGAAGAAGCTGCTGAATATAGATATTTTGCAGACCCTGATTTATTACCTGTATTTGCTAGTGCTGATATGATTAATGTTGCAATTCCTGAACTTGCAGATGAAAAAATATCTCGTTATGTTAGAGAGTATGGGCTAAAAGAAGATGATGCTAAGGTTTTAGTAAGCTCACTAGAAATGGCTATGTTTTTTGAATATTTAATAAAATCAGGTTGTTCTCCAAAACTTAGTACAACTTGGTTAAGTGTAGAATTAATGGGTTTATTAAAAGGTGAATTAAATATAACAAATTCTCCTGTGGGAAAAGAAAAATTAGCAGATTTGATAAAAGCTATTGAAAATAGTGAAATATCAAATAAAGCAGGCAAAGATGTTTTAGCTTATTTGTTTGAAAACGATATAAGTGTAAGCGATGCTATTGATAAACTAGGATTAAAACAAGTTAGTGATGATGGTGCTATTAATGCAATAATAGATGAAATATTATCTAAGAATGCAGATAAGGTAGCTGAATATAAGTCGGGTAAAGATAAATTGTTTGGATTTTTTGTAGGGCAGACTATGAAAGAAGGCAAAGGAGCTTTTAATCCAAATAAAGTAAATGAGCTTTTAAAGGCTAAGCTTGGATGATTAGCGTAATTGGTTCTGGTAAGTGGGGTAGTGCAATAGCTCATGCTATCTCACTTAATAACAAAGTAAATATTTGTTCTTTTAGTAAAAAATCAGGTGAATATATTGATATAAACGAAGCTAAAAAAAGTAAATATTTAATATTTGCATTAAGTGCTCAAGGAACCTATGATTATCTTAGAGCTAACTTTAGTAATTTAAATGATAATTATGTATTAATCGCTTCAAAAGGTATTTATCAAGACTTGTTTTTACACGATGTATTTTCTAAGTTTTTTCCAATAGAAAATATTAGTGTTTTAACTGGCCCATCTTTTGCAACAGAAGTTAGTAAAAATTTACCAACAGCACTTGTAATTAGTGGTGTTAATGATAAGTTAAATCAAGAATTTGCTAATTTTTTTCCTAGTTTTATAAAGACATACACCGATAATGATGTCGTTGGTGCTGAGATTTGTGGTGCATATAAAAATATTATTGCTATTGCTAGTGGAATTTGTGATGGTTTAGAATTAGGTAATAACGCAAGAGCTGCTCTTATTTCTCGTGGTCTTATAGAAATTACTAGATTTGGTAAGTTTTTTGGTGCTAAAGATAATACTTTTCTAGGTTTAAGTGGGGCAGGTGATTTATTTTTAACTGCTAGTTCAACATTATCAAGAAATTACAGAGTGGGATTAATGCTTGCAAAGGGCTATAATCAAGATGAAATTAAGCAAGAATTAAATGAAGTTGCTGAAGGAATTGATACTACTAAATCAGTTTGTAAAATTGCAAAAACACATAATATATATTGTCCTATTGCTAATGAAATTTTATTAATTTTAAATGGCAAGAATGTAAAAACTAGCTTACAAGATTTATTAAAAAAATGAAAAAATTTTTAATTATATTATTTATAAATATTGTATTGTATTCTCAAAATTTATCAAATATAAGCACCCAAAGACTAGCCGGTCAGATGATTATGATAGGTTTTAATGGAAAAGATATTAAAGAATACAATATAAGAAAATTAGGTCAAGAAGCTAGTCTTGGAAAAGTTGGTGGTATAGTTTTTAGGGCTAATAATTTCACAGATATTGAGCAGGCAAAAAAATTAGTAAGTAGATTTAAAAATATAGCAATTGTAAATCCATTATTTTTAGGTATTGATTATAAAGATTTAGATAAAAATTATGATTTTTTATATTGTAAAGAACCTGATTTTATTAATCAGAATTTAAATATTAATGATGCTAGATTAAATTATCTAAAATCAGCTTTAAATTTAAAAGAATTAGGACTTAATTTAAATTTAACATTAGGGGTAAATACTAGTATAACTAATGATTTATTAGATAAACTTAGTATCTATGCTAGAGAATACTCTGATGCTTTTAGGCAAAGTAATATTTTAATAGCAGCTAAAACTTTTCCTGGAGATATGAATAATTCTTCAAGTTTTGTTAAAGATTATAGATTAAGTTTTTTAAAGCCATTTTATGATTTTACACAAACTAATAAAGTTGATATGATAATGGTTTCAAATAAAATTTATCCTATACTAGACAAAAAACCAGCAAATATGTCTAAGAAAATCATTAATATATTAAAAAATGATTTATCATTTAATGGGGTAATAGTAAGTGATGATATCTTAGGTGGTGATTTAGATGGCATAGATTTTAAAGATAGAATAATTGATAGTATAAATGCTGGAGTTGATATATTATATTTTGGATTATCTAGGATAAAGTATGGAGATACAGCAAGTTATGTTGTTGATATTATAAGTCAAGCAGTAGATGATGGCAAAATAAGTAGAAGTAGATTAGAAGAATCTTATATAAAAATTACTTCTTTAAAAGAGAGAATATGATAAAAAAATTATTAGATGAACAAAGTGGTATTAAAAATACAATTGATAATTTATATTCGCATCCTGACCCATTGCAAGTAGTATATGAT
>NZ_JAHCZE010000005.1:0-60205 GCF_018501205.1 Campylobacter sp. 2018MI01
TTATTATTTAAAGCTAATAATTTATTTTCATAAAACGATGAATATTCGCTTAAAAGATTTTGAATAAAATTAATATTTGGCAATAAATCTATCTTAAACATTAATTCTTTTTGCTCTTTACTAAACTGCTTTTTTAGTTTTTTTAAATCTTCTAAAATAAAATTATCGCATAAAAATATACCTATGATATCGCTATAAAATACACGCTTGCAGCCTTCTTTTTTTGCTTTTCTTATTTGTGAATCTGTTTGATTTTCTGATTTTTCATCTTCTATAAAAATCCCACTATTTTCATCAATTAAAAAAGTATTGTAAAAAGTCTTATAAGCATTTTGCGACCATTGACCACGGATGATTTCTTGAGTTTTATTCTTTACTTTTACATACGAGATTTCACTTTCTTTTTTAAAATCATAATTCCATATTTGAATTCCTAGCAAATACCAACCCTTAAAAGCACTTAAACTAATAAAATTAGATTTATCTATTCTTATACATTCTTCTTCAAAAAATGAATTTTTATACTTAATTAATTGATTTTTATTAGCTAAGTCCTTTGCTAAAACACACTTAAAATTTGTAATTTTTGTATTTTGCTCGATTGGAACTTTAAAATTATCATAATTTTTAATTATATTTTTGCCTATTTCATACAAAATTGCACGCATTGGATGAAGTGGATCTGTTGCTTTACAAAATCTCATTAAATCATATTTTATAAAGTCTTCGTGCATATCATAAGTGCTTATATTGTAAAGATTTGAATAATATTTATGCATATTATAAGCAATCTTAACATGCTCAAAATCTCTTGCTAAAACGATAAATAAATTAATAATTTTTATTTTTAATTTACTAATATTTTCATAAAACATAGCAATATCACGATGGCAGTAATCAAGTGGCATATCTGCTCCATGCTCAGCATCATTTAAAAAACAATCAAGAATAATTAAATCACAATTTTTTATAATCTCATAATTTTTATATAGTTCATATAATCTTTGATTTGAAGTGCTTGCACCTAAAGAATAATTATAAAAATTTGATTTTGTTTTATTAGCCTTATCGTACTTAGCTAATGCATCAATAATTCCATCATTTAAACTATTTTTCCTAACTCCGTTTGAACCTGAAAGTAATACTACATTCATAATAATTCCTAAATCTTTTTTAATTTATTACAAAAAATATCATTTAGCAAAAAGCTTTTTCCTAAGTAATACTCTACGAAATTACCTAAAGCAACCTTATCATTATTATCAATGCTTAAAAATTCATCATATGTTTTATAAAATTGCAAATGTTTTAACAAATCATTTAATTTATTATCATTATTCTTGTAATAAACAATGACTTGAGCGTTATTTATCAAAAAATCTTCATTAAAACTAGCTTCATCGCAAATAATTTTGTTAGCTTCTTTTATATATTGCGCTTGAATACTTGTATCTAATTTACATTCTAAGTTGTTTGATTTTAAATAATCTTGTAATTCAGCAAAAGTAAAATAATTATTTTCATTATCTTTAATAACTATCGTATCATTTGATTTTAGTGCATATCTTAATACTTTCATTTGCACATCATCAAAGCTAGAGAAAATATACAAGCTTTTATCTTTAGTTTTTTTACTTAAATACTCTTTTGCACCTATTTTACCAACTAAAGAAATTTGCATTTTATCTAAAGGTAAATTAACTGCTAGTTTATTATACTCTGCACGAGATTGAAGCCATAATTCATCATAAGCTTTTAACATATTAGTAACTTTTGAATCTCTTTTAGAATATTTTGAACCTATGAAAATATGCTTGTATTCGTTATATCTTAATAAATGAATGTTTTTAGAGCTATTACTCATATAAAAAATAGCCTTTAAATTTTTTAAACCATTAAACAATTCTTCTATATTTTCAGCACTTTTGGTATAAAAAATTTTAGTTTCTAAATTTAAAGAATTGAGCTTTTTGAGTAATTTTTCATTTCTTACTAAAATAGCAAAATCTATTTTTGTTGATTTAAAATCATTTAAAAAATAATTTATATGATTAAAGCCTAATTTTTCATTTTCACAAGTTGCTAAAAGTATCATTTTATACCCCTTAAATTATGAAGTTCTTTTATAAAAGTATTGTTTAAAGTATCTTTGATATTTAGAATATACTCAATTGCTTTTTGCCTATTAGTCTTTAAATAATCATCGCCATTTACAACTCTTCTAAATACGATTTTAAATTCTTCTAAATTAGAAAATACATAGCAATACTCACAATAATGCATATTTGATTTTGCTATTTTGATAACTTTATCTTTTGGCATGTATAAAAATATAGGGCAATCAAGCGCTAAAACACTTGTAATAACTGATGAAATATCGCAAATAAAATAATTGTAATCATTTATAACATCACTTAATTTGATTTTTCTATCTATTACATTAGCATTTTGTATCTTTTCTTCTATGTTTTGATAATTTTTATTTTTATTACCCGTTAAAGGGTGTAATTTTATTGATATTTTAAAATCTATACAAGAAATAATATCTTGAATATGTGCTAAAGAAGAATAATCTTGCTCTAGCAAATACCCTTCCCAAGTAGGAAGATATAAAAGTTTCTTATCTTTTATAATGACTTTTTTCTCTAGTATTTCTAACATTGCAGGTTGTCCTACTTTTTTAAACTCTAAGCCGTTTAGATTAAATCTAGCATTTTTAATCCTATCAATATGAGCATCACCAGCTACCCAAATCTCATCATAAACTCTAAAAAATTTATGAGCACTTGAGCTTTTATCACTATCTCCGTGCCCTATAAAAATATGCTTTAAATGAGTTTGATATAAAAAATTAGCAATATTGCCAGTATTAGAAATATAAAAAATCGCCTTAAGTGTAGTATAACGAGTGAAAAAATCATCTATTTTACTTTTATTATCAAGTAAAATAAAATTAGCCAAAGGATACGATGCTTTAAGCATTACAAAAGCTTCTTCATTGCTTAAAAGGATTAAAAAATTCATATTTGATTTTTCAAATTCTTTATACCAAATATTAATATGAGAAAAGGCATTCTCCCCTACTTCTCCAGAAAAAACAGCAAATTCAAAATCTTTAAAGATACTAGGTTCTTTATAATTATTTACTATTTCTTTTTGTTCAATTTTTTTTAATTTTTTAAATAATCTTTTAAGCATTTTTTACCCCAATATCAACAATTAGGCCGGTTAGTTCGCTTATTAAAGTATCTAAAGAAATTTTTGCTACATGTTTTGCATCTAATAAAGTAGCAGGGTCTTCCTTGCCAAAAGCTCTTATTCTCATAGGAGTTAGTGTTCTTTGTGGGTTTATGCAATTTATTTTAATATTATCTAAAATATATTCTTCACTTAAAGCTTGAGTAAGATTTACAATAGCAGCTTTTGAGCTTGAATATAAGGCATAATTTGACCTACCTCTTGTATAAGAGCTTGATGTAAAATTAAGAATAGAGCCTTTAGTTTTATATAAATATTCATAAGCAATCTTACAAATATTAATAGCACCTAAATAATTAGTATCAATTATCGTTTTAACATCTTCAAAATCGGTATGATTTAAGGCAGATTTAATCAAAATAGCTGCTGAATTAACAACATAATCAATTTTTCCAAATTCATTATAAGTATCTAAAAATGCTTTTTTAACATCATTAATGTTTGCGATATTTGTATTTGTTGTACTTCTTGAAAATACTTTTACATTAGCTTTATAAGATTTAGCAAGCGTTGATATTTCTTTGCCAATACCTGATGAGCCACCAAAAATCATAATAACTTTATCTTCTAACTTTTCAAGACAACTATTTTCACTACTAATATTTTGGGTATTTAATTGAAATATCTTATCAGCAAAGAGTAAGTCTTGTTGATAAGTGATTTTGATATTTTTAACATCGCCTTTTACTACTAATATTTTTTCATCAGGCAAAAACTTCTTTATTATTCCGCAATCATCAGTAAAGATAAAATCTTTATCAATATTTGCTAATTCATGAGCTTGTTTTATAGTTTGCAATCTAAAAGCTTGCGGTGTTTGTCCTTGCATTAAATCGCTTCGATTTGGGATTGATTTTATAAACTCATTTTGTGTTTGTATAATAGTATCTGATGCGCTAATAGCTACATCTATTGCATTATAATTTTTCAAAGCCTTTATAACATTTGTTATAATTTCACTAGAACAAAATGGCCTTACAGCGTCATGAAAAATCAAATTAACATCTAAATCACTATAAGATACAATTGCATTATATGATGAGTCTTTTCTCTCTTTTCCACCTGCTATGATTTTTTTAATTTTTTTAAATTGATTTTTGATACTTAATTCTTCAATTTTGTTAATATATTCTTTTTTACATACAATACAAATCTCATCAATTTGCTTATGCTTTTCAAAAATTTCTATTGTATGCTCTATAATTGTTTTACCTGCTAATTTTACAAATTGCTTAGGATAATCAAGGCCAAACCTACTCCCACTACCACCTGCTAAAATAACTGCAATATTTTTTCTCATTCCTTACCTTTAACTTGAAATCTTTTATTTTCAATATTTTTTAAACTTCTAATAAAGGTTTTTGTCTGTTATTAAATAAAAAACATAACTATTTGTTAAATCTTTATCATTAAATTTTGCGAGTTTTATTTTTGAAATAAAATAATGTGGATTACCCCCCCCCATTGACAATATTAAATTATTTATTGTGATTAAATGAGAATAAATATTTATATTTTTTTATTTGAAAATAAAAGATTTCAATATTTGAACAAAAATCAATATTTATTATTTTCTAGTTAAAAATACTTTTAAATTCCTATTTCAAATTCCTTTAAAAATTCGCGGAATTTAAAATAGGAATTAGCTTTAAAATATAATCTTTACACTACAAAAGCTCTTCAAATATTCCTTCTCTTACATAAATTGTGCATTCTTCTTTTTCATCTAAGCTTCCGTCCCATTTATAAACAACTAATATTTCTTTTAATAAAGCTATTATTTCTTTTTCATTTAATGTTTTATTATCTCTTATAGAAAGTATTTTATAGACTTTGTCATAAACTACATTATCAATCTCTTGACTAATATCATAATCTAAAATTATCCTTATATGCTCGCCTTTATAATATAAAATCCACAAAGATTTATTAAGTTTTGCATGGTCTAGTTCTGGGTCATCAAAATACATACAATTCATAAACCAACAGTCTAATTCTTCATCTATTACAATATACCAATCATAAGGAAATTTATGACATTGTCTGCCACACCAATCATCAGTATGTTCTCCGTAAATATAAGAAAGTGAGTATTTTTTATCTAATTATCGCCAATAATTGCATTTTTAAAAGCCATTTGCTTACCTTTTTTTAAACCAAATTCCTACTTCAAATTCCACAATTTTTAAAGAATTTGAATTAGGATTTAAAATATTTATTCTTTTATTATTTCATCTCTTACATAAACTTTATAGCCGTCAATTGTTTCCCAAGCACCAGAAAGATTATAAACATCTAATATTTCTTTAAGAAGATTTATAACTTCTTTTTCACTTAATAATTCATTGTTTTTAATATCAAAAATACTCCAAACTTTATCGTATAAAACACCATCTATTGTTATATCAAAATCATAATCAAGTATAACTTCAATCAAATTACCTTTATAATATAAAACCCACAAGCCTTTACTAAGTCTTGCACGCTCTAATTCAGGGTCTAAAAAATTATAAGCTTGTATTATAAAACAATCTAATTCTTCATCTATTACTATTCTTTTCTCATCAGGCAACATATGATTTTGTTTATAGTATAAGCTATCTGTATAATTGCAAAAAATATCTGTCATTTTGTATTTTTCATCAAGTTCTTTTGTAACTACTGCGTTCTTAAAAGCCATTATTTCTCCTTAATTTTAATTATTAAGTAAATATTATAAAAATTATTTTTTGTAAAGTAAAGAAGGTCTGAAGATATTCAAATTCCAAAATCGGAATTTGAAATTAAAATTATTTTATTCTTGAGCGTCACGCCATTCGTTTAGAACTTTTACTTCTTCATCGCTTAAAAATCCACTAAATGCAGAAAATCCACTAAGCGAATAAGCAGGGCAATCAATACTCTCATAATTTTTCTTAGCTTGATTTAATTCATAGCTAAATATTGAAAACACACCTTTTACATCTAATCCGTGAGACCTAGCAGCACCAACAGCAGCAATACTTGAACCGCCACTTGAGATTAAATCTTCTAGCACAACGCAAGTGCTTCCGTGCTTAAAGCTTCCTTCAATCATCTTTGCTCTTCCGTGGGTTTTGTTTTTTGATAATATATATACTAATGGTTTGTTTAATATATCAGCCACCCAAGCTCCGTGAGCAATAGCTCCAGTAGCAGTTGCTGCTATGTAATCAACATCTCCTACTTTTTCTTTAATCAAATTCGCTAAATGATTTGCTATGATTTTACGCTCTTTTGGATAGCTAATTAACACACGATTATCACAATATATAGGGCTTTTAATACCACTTGAATATGTGAAAAACTCTTTAGTATTAATAAATATTGCTTCACAATCTTTTAATATTTTTACAACTTCACTTGCAACTTCTTTATTCATTTTCTTCTCCTTTTATACATTGAAAATAAGCTCTAATAGGATTAGAACTCTTTGTAATCATTCTACCAGCTACAATATAATCAATATTGTTTTCTATAGCAAATTTTGGCGTAGCAACCCTTGCTTGGTCATTTGCATCATTGCCTAAAAATCTAATGCCAGGCGTAAGAGCCTTAAGTCCTAAATATTTAGCAAATTTTGCTTCATAAGCACTACTTACTATACCATCAAGACCTGCTTTTTTGCTGATTAAACAGCGTTGTTTTACGCAATCATTAATACTTCCATTAAAGCCTAAATCATTTTTAAATTCTTCTTCTTCAAACGAAGTTAATACAGAAATTCCGAATAACTCACACTTGCTACCTAATTCATTTTTAGCATTAACAGCAGCCTTTAAAGCTTGCTCGCCTGCAAAAGAATGAAGGCTTAAAATATCAATATCATTTTTTAAAAGTGTCTTAGTAGCATTATAAATAGTATTTGGGATATCAATTAATTTTAAATCTAAAAATATATTAAAACCTAAGTCTTTTAGCTCTTTTAAAAAGTCATTTCCAGCTGTGTAGTATTGCCACATACCGACTTTTAAATAAGGCATAATTAATTTTAAATTATGCTCTTTTGCATAGTTTTCAAGATTTTTTGCTGATAGTTTTGATACAAATTCACGGCTTTGCTCTAAGGTGTCAAAATCTAATGCGATTATGGTTTTCAAATTATCTCCTTTGATTTAATAAAATTATCTCTTTTTAACTCTTTACGACTTAGCATTATGCAAAAATTTATTAAATAAAACATATTGAATTTGTATTTTTAAAAGTTATTTATTACATTATTTAAATAATATAATACAAAAATCAAAAGGAGAAAAAATGGACTTTTTAGACTCATTAAAGCAAATCAAAACAGATATAAAAGAAAATGAAAAGAAAAAAGAGCAAGAATTAGAACTAGCAAAAATAAAACAAAAAGAAGAAGAATTAAGACAAGATTTCATAAATTATATGAATGAAAGCGGAGTTAAAAAAATCTAGCCAAAAGGCTAGAATTTTATTTCGTATTTTTTAATAATTTCTTCATTTAATGTAATACCTAAACCTACACAATCACTTATTTTTACCACTCCATCTTCACAAGGTAAAGGATTACAAATATTAAATAATGAGCTTGTGCTTTTTGAATATTCTATCAAATTACAAGTTTTAGAAGATGCTAAAAATTGAGCTGTTGCGTGAAGTAAAATCTGCGTGCTAAAGCCATGTGGGACTAATTCGCAACCATTATTAATAGCAATATTTTCAATTTTTTTCATAGTTATAAATCCACCGCATCTAGTTAAATCAGGTTGCACGATAGCTACACGAGATTTTTTGCAAAACTCATCAAATTCATATTCAGTAGCAAGAGCTTCTCCACCAGTTATTTTACAAGGTAAATTCTCACTTAATCTTGCATAGCAATCCATATTCTCGCTTGGCACTGGCTCTTCAATCCATTCTAAATTAAACTCAACAAAATCTTTAAATCTTTCTTTTGCATAGCCGTAGTTTTTCCAAAGACCTACTAAATCAATGCTAAGCTTAATATCATCTCCAATAGCTTTTCTAATAGCTCTTGTTGTATCTATATCAAACTGAGCTTTAGCACCAAAGCCATCTCCGCCAAATTTAAGTAATTTAAAACCTTCATTTTTAAGCTCTAAAGCTCTTTTTGCTGTTATTTCAATATTTCTATCAGGAATAAAAGTTGCATAAGCGTTTAGATAATCGCGTCTTGCTCCACCTAAAAGCGTTGCAACGCTAACTCCATAAATCTTACCAACTAAATCATGCAAAGCTATATCAATAGCACTAAGTGCGTGAATTAAAGCCCCACGCCTACCATAATAAGCACTTGCTTCAAATAAATCATCCATAATTTTACTTATATTTCTTGGGTCTTGCCCTAGTAAAACCTCACTTAAACTCATACAACTTCCGTGAGTGCTAGGCTGAATAAACATAGCTTTAAGCACAGCAGGAGCGCTATCGCTCTCTCCTACTCCAAAAAGCCCTGTATCAGTGTGGATTTTTAAAATAAACGCATCTTCTCCCCATTCGCAAGGCTCATTAAATTTTTTAACTCTTAGCCAAATAGGCTCAACTTTAGTAATTTTCATTTATACTCCTTTATCCATTTTATAAGTCCATAGGCAGCAAGTCCTAAAATTATTAAAAAAGGTGCTGCTGTTAAAACAACTGCCATTTTAAGTGTGTTTAAATCAGCTTTTATATAAAGCATTGCAAGTGGTATAAGCCCTAACATTATGCACCAAAAAACTTTTAAATATTTTGATGGATTTTCACTATTAATTTTTGTGCTTACTGCTGAAATTGTAAAAGCAGTTGCATCCATATGAGATGCTAAAAAAACTAACATTAATACAAAATAAAATAAAGCAAAAGCATTTCCTAAAGGAAGTTGTTGAATGATTGCTAAAACACCTGCTTCTCCTGCACCTGTGCTTAAAAATTTTGGAACATCAACTATTCCTTGAATAAAAGTATCAATAGCAAAACCTGTAAGACAACCAAAGAAAAACCAAGTTCCCACACAACCACCTAAAACAAGTCCAAATACAACTTGTCTTATAGTTCTACCTTCAGAAATTTTCGTTACAAATATACTAACAGCAGGTGTATAAGTAATCCAATAAAGCCAATAAAAAACAGTCCAGTCTTGATTAAAACTACTTGTGCCAGTAGCGTCATTAAATAAACTCATATGAACATAATTGCTTAAAAATAATCCTATACTATTAATCATATTATCAATTATAAAAATACTATTTCCAAGCAATAAAACAAGCACAGCAAATACAAAACACAAAATACAAGATATTTTTGCTAATTTTTGCATACCCGAGCTAAGTCCTGCAAAACTTGAGATTGAAAACATTGCAGTAACTATGGCTAAAATAATAAATTTTATAAAAAAGCCATTTTCAATACCAAAAATACCTGCTAAACCGCTACTAATTGTAACTACTGAAACGGTAGTTGTAAGCACTAAACCACCAAAAGTAGAAAACAAAAATATCACATCAATTATCTTATCTAAAATAGCGTTTTTCTTAATTCCTAAAATATTTGCTAAAAGTGCTGATAATTTTAAATCAGGGTGTTTTTTCACATAAAAATGCCAACACATAGCAATTGAAGTTAGTGCATAAACTGCCCAAGGAGTAATGCCCCAATGAAAATACACAAATGATGTTGAATATCTTAAAGCTTCTGGCGAATTAGCTGCAATATTAAGACCAGGTCCTGTGTAATAATAAGCCCATTCCATAAAAGCCCAATACATAGTAGCCGAACCAAGCCCCGCACAAATAAACATAAAAATCCAAGCAATATTTGAATACGGATTTTGTTTAACTCCAAGTCTAATTAAGCCATATTTTGAAAAAGCTATGTAGGAAATAATTAAAACACAAATAAACTCAAAAAGCTGAATAAATGAACCGAAAGTAGAAGTTAGTTTAGCAAATAAAGAATTTGCAACCTTAAGTGAGCTTTCTGGATTTAATAGCAATGCTAAAATTACAAGCCCAACTGCAATTATAGAAATGATAATTAAGAAATAATCACTTCTGCCCCCCCCCATAAGTAGAAAGGTCTAAATCATTATGCTTTTGCATAAGAACTCCTTAAAATAAAATGAGTTTTCATTATTACATTTATTAGTTTAGCTTATGCTTAAGTAGAGTAGATTAATTTTTATAGTTTTAAATTCCCAATTAAATAATGGGAATTTAAATTAATTAATTGAATTAAGTTTGTCTAATTCAAAAGGTGTAGTTTGATATACATAATAATTTAGCCAGTTGATATAAACACAATTTGCGTGAGCTCTCCAAGTAAGTTTTGGGGGATTGTTTGGATTATCATCTTTATAATAATTATAAGGAATATCAACATCTAAGCCGTTTTTAATATCTCTTTTATACTCATTATCTAAAGTAGTGCGAGAGTATTCAGGATGACCTAGGACAAACACTTGTCTTCTATCAGAACTTCTTATCAAATAGCTTCCTGCTAAATCGCTTTTAGCTAAAATCACTAAAGATTTATGATTTGCTAAGGCTAATTCATCAATTCCTGAATGCCTTGAATGTGGAGCTAAAAACACATCATCAATTCCCCTTAAAATCTCATCTTTACTATCAATTACATCGTGATAAAACACTCCGCTTAATTTCTTTTTTAAAGGAATTTTTGCAATATTGTAATGATAATTTAGCCCAAACATCGCACCATAGCATATATGAAGAGTGCTAAAAACATTGCTTTTGCTCCATTCTAAAATACTAACTAATTCATCATAATAAGTTATTTCGCTAAATTCATATTGTTCTAGCGGAGCTCCTGTTATTATCATTCCATCAAATTTTTTATGCTTTATCTCATCAAATACCAAATAATGCTCGTTTAAGTGGCTTTGACAAGTGTTTTTGCTCTCGTGACTTGCTATTCTTAAAAGCGTGATTTTCACTTGCAAAGGCGTATTAGAAAGCATTCTAAGTAATTCTAATTCAGTTTCTTCTTTTATTGGCATAAGGTTTAAAATCACAAGCTCTAATGGACGAATATCTTGAGAATTTGCTCTTGCTTCATCCATTACGAAAATATTTTCATTTTCTAGTAAAGCTTTTGCTGGAAGGTTAGTTTTTATATTAACAGGCATTTTTTCTCCTTTTTTAACTAATTTTGCCATTTTTTACTTGCTAAAGACTTAAAATAAAGTTAAACTAATATTTTTTTAAAGGAGAGAAAATGTTAAAACAAGATACTTTATGTATTCACGCAGGTTATGAACCAAAAAATGGCGAAAGTAGGCAAGTGCCAATCATTCAATCAACTACTTACAAATACGATTCTTGTGAATTTATGGGAAAATTATTTGACTTAGAAGAAAGTGGATATTTTTACTCAAGAGTAGCAAATCCTACAAATGATTATGTAGCTAGTAAAATTGCTAAATTAGAAGGAGCAATTGCTGGAGTGCTAACTTCTAGCGGACAAGCGGCTATATTTTTCGCAATTACAAATATTTGTAAAGCAGGAGATCATTTAGTTTGCGTAAATGAGATTTATGGTGGAAGTATAAATCTAATAGGCGTAACGCTTAAAAAATTTGGAATTGATTGCACCTTTATTAGCGCAAATAGCACAGATGATGAAATAAGAGCAGCTATTAAAGAAAACACAAAATTAATTTACGCTGAAAGCGTATCAAATCCTGCTTTAGTAGTGCTTGATATTAAAAGATTTGCAAATATTGCTCACGAAAATGAAATTCCATTAGTAATTGATAATACTTTTGCAACTCCTATTAATTGCCAGCCTATAAAACACGGAGCTGATATTGTTATTCATTCAGCCACTAAATATCTTGATGGGCATTCAAGTGTGATTGCTGGGATTGTGCTTGATAGTGGTAATTTTGATTGGAGTAAGTATCCTAAAAAATTTGCAGATTTTAATACCCCTGATGAGTCATATCACGGATTAATCTATACGCAAAAATTTGGCAAATTAGCGTATATTGTAAAAATGATTGTTCAATTAATGAGAGATATAGGTGCTTGCTTACCTGCAACTAGTGCATATATGCTATCAACTCATATTGAAAGCCTACCTTTAAGAATGGCAAAACACTGCGAAAATGCGAAAAAAATTGCAGAATTTTTAGAAAATAATGAATATATTGAAAGCGTAAATTGCCCTATGCTAAAAAGCAGTCCTTATTATAATCTAGCTTTAGAATATATGCCTAATGGGGTTTGTGGGGTTATTAGCTTTACATTAAAAGCAAATAAAGCTAAGGCAGTTAAGTTTTTAGATAGCTTAAAATTAATAATGATAGCAACTCATGTAGCTGATGCAAGAAGCTGTATTTTACACCCTGCAAGTCATACTCATAGACAATTAAATGAAGCTGAATTAATAAAAGCTGGAGTTAGCGAAGGTCTTGTAAGGCTTTCTGTTGGTATTGAAAATGCTGATGATTTAATAGCTGATATTAAACAAGCATTAGAGGTTACTTTTAAGTAATTCGTATTTGAAATTCTTATAAAATTATAAGAATTTCAATCTATATTATTTATCTTTTAAGTCCATTTACGATTGATAGCATTTCATCACTTGTAGTGATTGCTTTAGAGTTTGCTTCATAAGCTCTTTGACCTGTGATTAAATCAGTCATTTCTTCTACTAATTGCACGTTACTCATCTCTACGAAGTTTTGCTTAATTTGACCAAAACCATTAGTCCCGCCAGTGCCAACTACAACTGCTCCACTAGCACTAGTTTCAAGGAAATTATTATCCCCTAATGCGTGTAAGCCACTAGGATTTATGAAGTTTGCTAATTCAATTTGACCTAGTTGCACTGCTTCAGGATTACCCGCTTGAATTACACTTACAACCCCATCAGTTCCTATCCCAATAGCAACTGCATCTTCAGGAATTGTAATTTCAGGGATTAATCTATATCCATCACTATTTACGATAGTTCCTTCGCTATCTAGCTTAAAAGCACCATTTCTTGTATATGCCGTAGTGCCATCAGGTAGCTGAACTTGGAAAAAACCATTACCGGCTATTACCATATCTAATTGATTGCCTGTTTCTTTGAAATATCCTTGTGTAAATTGCTTTGTAATTGCTGTTGGGCGAACTCCAAGACCTACTTCAATACCTGTTGGACTTTGAGTTGTTGTGCTTGTGCTAGTGCCTGCGTATTCCATTACTTGATACATTAAATCAGCAAATTCTGCTCTATTTTTTTTGTATCCCATAGTATTTACATTGGCAATATTATGAGATGTTGTATCAATTTGTGTTTGCTGTGCTATCATTCCTGTTGCTGCTGTATATAAAGACCTAAGCATTTTTACTCCTATTTAACATTTGCTAATTTATTTATTGCGTCGCTATTTAGCTCATCCATATGGCTAGTCATTACTTTTTGATACATTTCAACTAAACGATGAGTTTCTATAAGACCTACCATTTCATTAACGGCATTTACATTACTCATTTCTAAAAACCCACTCGCAAGTGCATTTGAACCCTCAAAATCTTGCATTTTAGTTAAATCATCTAGTTTATAAAGATTATCTCCTATCTTTTCTAAATCCCTTGTATCATCCATCCTAGCTACAAAAATCCTATTTGCTACTTCACCATCTAAATAGACATTTCCATCTGAATCAATAGTTAATCTTTGATTATCTCCTACTTGAATGCCATCATTTGCAGGGTCTTCAAAATAATTTGAGCTTAATAATCTATCTCCATTTTTTGTAACTATAAAGCCATCTTCATCTAGGCTAAATGCTCCATTTTTGCTAAATTTCACACTACCATCTGATGAGCGAACCATAAAAAAACAATCACTTCTTTTGATTGCAATATCTAAAGGATTGTTGGTCGGACGGATTGCACCTACGCTAAAATCTGTGTATTCTATATCAATATTAGGAACTCTATTTATGGTTTGATTTATATATTTTGCAGCTTGTTTTGTATGATTATCAATTGGCATATTTTGCATTTCTTCATCATAAAGCCTTTTAAAATCAGCAATTACTACATTATCTCTTTTATAACCTGCTGTATTTACATTAGCTAAATTATTAGAGATAACATTTAAGCGATTTAGTTGAGTAACCATTGCTCCTGTAGCTTGATAAAATCCGTTTTGCATAACTTTCCTTAAATATTTTATATTTTGATAAAAGCAAAACTTATTCCAAAATAAGATAAACTTCTAAAAATTTTTAGAGTTTATCTTAAAATCAAATTCTTTATTTTTTATTTTTCATAATTTTGTCAAAAAATACAGAATTTAAAAAAGCAATTAAACATATGAAAATAATGTAATATCCACTACCAATATCAAATTTTCCGTGTGATTGAACTACGATAATTGGAGTTAAAAATCCTGCTATTGCATAAGCTAAATTATAAGAAAATCCTATGCCTGTATATCTAATACTAGCCTTATAAAGCCTACACATAAATAATGATGTAAAATTAACAATACCACCAAAAAACGCCGAAGCAAAATAAAATATACAAGTTAAAGTAAAATCCTTTAAAACATATAAAGAATAAAAATACATAGTGCTAGTAAAAACTAATAAAATAGCAAAAATTTTGCAAACTAAACTAGCTTTAAATCTATCAGCCAATGCCCCGCAAACAACAAGTCCAATCATCATACTAACACTAGCAATAATTTGTAAGCTAGTATTTAAAGCAGGATTAATATTTAAAATACCTTTCATAAAATTAGGCATCATTATTAAAAATACTAAAACACAAGCAGTAAGAACAATAGTTAAAAACATTGATAAAATTATTTCCATTTTATAATCTTTAATGACTGATTTTATAGGAAAATCGCTTAATTGCTTTTCAGCTTGAAGTTGCTTAAAAATAGGAGTTTCTTGCAAAAATCTTCTAAGATAAATGCTAATTAGACCAAAAATACCACCGATTAAGAAAGGAATTCTATACGCATAATCTTTTATTTCATCTTCTGTGAAATTTAGTTGAAGCAATAACGCACTTAAAGCTCCTAAAGTAATACCACCACAAACCCCACTAGTTAAAACTCCTAAAAATAATGCCTTTTTATTATCAGGACTATGCTCATATATAAAAGCCCAAGCACCAGGTAACTCTCCTCCAATAGCAACGCCTTGAACTAATCTAATAGCTAATAAAATAGCAATAGCAAAATAGCCAATTTGCTCATAAGTAGGCATAATCGCAAAAATAAATGTAGGAATTACCATTAAAATAATGCTTAATAAAAACATATTTTTCCTACCAAACTTATCGCCAAAATGTGCCATTATAACTCCACCTAATGGACGAGCTAAATACCCTGCAGCAAAAGCTCCATAAGTATTTAATAATTTTATACTCTCATCAAGCTCTTTTGGAAAAAAATGATGTGTAAAATACGGAGTAAATAATGCAAATATAATAAAATCATAAAATTCTAATGTCCCACCTAATGCACTTAATGCTAAGGTTTTTGTATCTTTTTTTGTAATAGTTTTCATTAAATTCCTTTAAATTTCTTTGTTTTTTTTATTTCTAATTTTGATTTTGTTAATGATTATTAATTTGAGTAAGAGTATATAGGTAAGGCTTTGCCTTACCAATAGATATAAGTTTTTGTAGATTTAATATCTGCGTAGTTTAAAATTGTGCCATCTTCTAAAGTAATTTTTTCATCATCAGCACTAAGTAATTTTAAGATAATTTCTTCTTTTTCTTTAGTTTTGATTTTTAATATCTCACCTATACTAAGTTTGAAATGCTCTATTTTAGTAAGCTTTCTTTCAAGTCCAGGAGAGCTTACTTCTAAAAAGTATTTTTCATCTGTAGGTGGATTTAAATCAAGTATAGGAGAAATCAATCTACTAAATTGCTCGCAATCATCAAGGCTAACTGATTTATTTTCTCCATCTTTTAAGATGAAAATTCTATAAATAAAGTTATTGCCTTCTTTTGCTAATTCAGTATCATAAATCACTAAATTAAGCTGTTTAGCTAAATTCTCTAGCTCCATTTATTTCTTTTCCTTATTAATTTGCTTAAATAATTCTTCTATTCTATTAATTTTATCTAAACTATCGTCAAACCTAAAATGAAAATTTGGACATCTATACATACCAAGCGCTCCTAAGCAATGAGCTTGCAATACTTTACTAACTCTTTTTAGCTTAGAAAGAACTAAATTTTGTTCATCTTTTGTAAGCGACATTTTATCTAAATATATAAAAGCATCATAACGACCCTTTTTGCAATCTACATCATTTACTAATAGACCGCTTAATAAAGGATCATCTAAGTTTGCTAAAGCTTCTCCTACTAATTCCTTTAACAAACTTTGTGTTCTTAGGCGTTTTATTTGTGCTTTATCATTCATTATAAACTAGCCTTACTTTGAACTTCTTTATAACTTTCTATAAAATCGCCTTCTCTCATATCGTTAAATCCAACGATACCAACACCACATTCATAACCTTTGCTAACTTCTCTAGCGTCGTCTTTAAAGCGTTTAAGTGAACTAATCTCTCCTTCAAACACTACAACACCTTCACGAATAACACGGATTTTAGCCCCTCTTACTATACTTCCATCAGTTACCATACATCCTGCTATTTGTCCTACTTTTGGCACATTGATTACTTGTCTAATTTCAGCTTGTCCTAGTTGCTCTTCGCTAATAATAGGACTCATTAAACCACCTAAAATAGCCTTAATTTCATCAATTAGATTGTAAATTACATTATATGTTTTAATCTCAACCTTAGCTTCTTTTGCTTTTTCCTTAATATCCCCTGTTGGACGAACATTAAAGCCAACTATAACACCACCGCTAGCTTGTGCTAAAGCAATATCTCCTTGAGATATTCCACCAACACCACCTAAAACAATATCAACTTTTACCTCATCATTTGAAAGCTTTTCAAGACTTCCTCTAATAGCTTCTAATGTTCCACCTACATCGGCTTTTAAAATAACAGGTAATGATTTTAAATTCCCTTCTTTAATTTTTGCACTTAATTCATCAAGGCTTACTTTTGTTGATTTGCTTAATTCTTTTTGTCTTAAATATTCGTGGCGTTTTTGTGCGTAATCTCTTGCTTCTTTATCAGTCGCAACACTAATTAATGTCTCACCTGCATCAGGAATTTCATTAAGACCCATAATTACACCGCACTCGCCTGGTAAAATCTCTTTTAATGCGTTACCTTTGCTATCTGTAATGCTTTTTACCCTACCATAAGCAATGCCTGCTACAACGGTATCTCCTACTCTTAGCGTTCCATTTTCCATAATCACAGTAGTTACTACACCACGACCTTTTTGTAAAGAACTTTCAACTATATTTGCTTTTGCAGCTGTATTCTTATTTGCTTTAAGCTCTAAAATTTCAGCTTGTAATAAGATAATTTCAAGTAAATCTTCAATTCCAGTTCCCTTTAAAGCACTAATATGAACGAATTCATGACTTCCACCCCACTCAGTTGGCATAATATCAAGCTCTGCTAATTGAGTTTTAACTCTATCAGGATTTGCTGCTTCTTTATCTATTTTATTAACAGCGATGATGATTGGAACACCCGCTGCTTTTGCATGCGAAATTGCTTCTTTTGTTTGTGGTTTTACACCATCATCAGCAGCTACAACGATAATTACTATATCAGTAACACTTGCACCTCTAGCTCTCATAGCTGAAAATGCTTCGTGACCTGGAGTATCAATAAAGGTTATATTTTTACCATTTTTATTAACCATATAAGCACCAACGTGCTGAGTAATTCCACCTGCTTCGCCACTTGCTACACGACTATTTCTAATATAATCAAGCAAACTTGTCTTACCATGATCAACATGACCCATAATTGTTACAACAGGAACTTTAATATCTTTTAATTCTTCTTGATTTTCTTCATAATCAGCAACATAATCAAATTGTGCAGTCTCATCAAAAAAGCTTATTTCAATTCCAAACTCAAGTCCTAAAATCTCAATAGTTTCTTCATCTAAGAAATCATTTTTAGTAGTCATCATTCCTTGCATAAATAATTTTGAAATTAATTCACTATCTTTTTTACCTAACTTCTCTGCTAATTCATAAAGTCTTATTTCTTTAGGAATTTTAATACTTGTAATTTCTTCGCTACTTTGTTCTTTTTTATATGCTTTTGATTTTTTACGGCGAGACCTTGCTATTGAAGTATTCGTAAATTGATTGATTTGGTTATTAAATGCACTTCTTAATGAAGTTTGTGCCTTTGCAGGCTTTTCAATATCTTCTTTTCTTTCATTAAATGAAAAATCAGGCATAACCACAACATCATCTTCATCATCATTAATCTCTGCAAAATTAGTATCAAAATCCATCTTAGATGAACTTTCTTTTCTTGCTGCTGGAACTATTTTTTTAGCTTTTTTCTTTTTTAAGCTTTCATCTGTGCTAAATATTGAAGCAAACGATACGGGCTCTTTTGATTGAGCTTTAGGCTTAACCTCTTCTTTAACTTCTTCCTTTGCTGCATTTTTCTTCTTAATAATTACTAAGCCACGGCGTTTTTCAAGCCCACTTCTTGCAAGACTTACAGGTTCTTCTTGCACTAATTCTTCTTTTGCTATTTCTTTGCTTTTCATTTCTTCTTTAACTTCTACCTTAGTGATTTTTTCTTCTACTATTTTTTCTTCTTTAGTTTCTTGTTTATCTTCTTTGGTTTCTTCTTTAAGAATTTCTTTTTGTTTGCTTTCAGTTTTTTTTGTTTTTTCAATCTTTTCAGTCTTTGTACTTTTTTCAGCTTTTTCAGTTTTACTTTTTGTTGTTTTAGAAGTAGTTGATTTTGTACTAGATTTTTTGGCACTTTTACTTGATTTTGCAACTTCATCTTTTAAAATTTGTTGAATTGTTCCATTTTTTAAATACTCATATATTGCTGCTGCTACATCTTCACTTACAGCTTTTTGAGGTGATTTATAATCAAATCCTAATTCATTAATTTTTTCTAAAGTTTCTTTATTTTGATAACCTAATTCCGCTGCTATTTCACTAATTTTTATATTCGCCATTTAAAAACCTTTCTTTTAATTTACTAGCAAGTTCTTTTTTATCTATATTAATTTTTATAACTTTTTGCAAAGACTTTAAAAAATCACTATCATCTTTTTTAAGGCATTCATCACATAAATACATACTTCTACCGCTATTAAATTGAAATAAAACTTCATTTAAAGACACTTGAAAACGCTTTAAATCAGTTTGATTTTTTCTAATCTTGCAAATAATACACATTCTAATAGGTTTTGCTTTTTTCATAATCTTTTAATTTTAATTGTTTTTGCTTAACAGAAGTCTTAAAAGCTTTATTTTCAAACATTTTAATTTTCTATTCTAAATTCTTTAAAAGATTTAGAATAGAAAGAATAAAAATTAAGATTTAGATTTTTCCATACGGCGTCTTAGAGTTGGGTCTAAATAACGCTTTCTAATACGAATATTAATTGGAGTTACTTCTACTAATTCATCTTCTTCAATCCACTCCATAGCACGCTCTAAAGTAGGTTTTCTAGGTGGAACTAATTTAATAGCATCATCACTACCACTAGCACGAACATTGGTTAGGTTTTTACCTTTTATAGGATTTACATCAAGGTCATTCGGACGGCTATGCTCGCCTATAATCATACCAACATAAGTTTTTGCTTGAGGGTCTATAAATAAAACACCCCTATCTTGAAGATTCCATAATGAATAAGCTAATGCAACACCATTTTCCATACTCACTAATGCTCCATTTTGGCGTTTTTCAACACTACCAACAAAAGGTCTAAATTCCATAAAACTATGATTCATTATACCTTCACCTTTTGTATCTGTTAAAAACTGACTTCTAAATCCAATTAGCCCACGAGCAGGAATTTCAAACTCAAGTCTAGTTTGTCCATCTCCTGTTGGAACCATACTTTTCATCTCAGCTCTTCTTCTTCCAAGCTTTTCAATAACCGTTCCACTAAACTCATCAGGAACATCAATAACTAGATTTTCAAAAGGCTCTGTTTTAACTCCATTTTCAATTTTTACGATAACTTCAGGGCGTCCAAGACAAAACTCAAAACCTTCTCTTCTCATATTTTCAGCTAAAATCGTAATTTGTAATTCACCACGACCACTTACTTTAAACTTACCTTCGCCAATATTTTCATATTTCATAGCGATATTTGTCTTCATTTCGCTTTCTAATCTTTCAGCAATTTTATTACTTGTAACATGCTTTCCTTCAGTTCCTGCTAAAGGTCCATCATTTACGCTAAATACAACGCTTAAAGTAGGTTCTTCTATATGCAGTGGGTCAAGTGGCATAGGATTGCTAGGATCAACTACGCTATCTCCAACATCTAAAGCATCAAAACCTGCAATTGCTACGATATCTCCTGTGCTAGCATTATCAATATCCATTTTTTCTAAACCTAAAAATCCAATTAGTTTTGAAATTCTTCCTGTGTGTTTTGTCCCATCGGCCTTAGCTAACATTACATTTTGATTTTTTGAAATTGTTCCATTAAAAATTCTAGCAATTCCAATTTTACCAACGAAGTTATCATAACCTAATGTAAATACTTGTAATTGTAAAGGATTTTCATTACTACCACTTGGTGCTGGAACATGCTCAATTATCTTGTCAAATAAAGGTTGCATATCCTTACTATCATCATCTAATTCATTTTTTGCAATACCTTCTTTTCCAATTGCATAAATTACAGGGAAATCTAATTGCTCATCAGTTGCATCAAGTGCAGCAAAAAGGTCAAATACTTCATTAATTACTCTATCAGGTTCAGCTGCAGCTTTATCTATTTTATTTACCACAACTATTGGTCTAAGACCTAATGCTAATGCTTTTTTAACAACGAATTTAGTTTGTGGCATAACACCTTCTTGAGCATCAACGATTAATAAAACCCCATCAATCATCTTTAAAACACGCTCAACTTCTCCACCAAAATCTGCGTGGCCTGGAGTATCAATTATGTTAATTTTTGTGCCTTTATAATTAATTGCTGTGTTTTTTGAAAGAATTGTAATTCCACGCTCTTTTTCAATATCATTACTATCCATAACGCGTTCATCAACTTGGTCTCTTTCGCTAAATGTTCCTGATTGTTTTAATAACTGATCAACCATTGTAGTCTTACCATGATCAACGTGTGCGATTACTGCTATATTTCTAATACTCAATGTTTTCTCCTTGATTTTAAAGTAAAAGTTTAATTAATTTAGGTTAATTTTTAAATATGAAATCACAAAAACTTGGAACGAATTTTGCTAAATCTCATCAAGTTTTAAACAAGGATTATTATGAAAGATTTATTAATTTTACAAGATGTAAAAAATCTAAATTCTAAAAAAGGTAAAGGCTCTAAAAAGTCTGGCGGAGAAGGTTTTGCTGATTTATTATTTAATCAAACCGATGTAAAAGATACTAAAAATTTATTGGTAATGCAAAATGTATTTAAAGCAAAAAATGAAATAAAAAATAAAGATGTAAAACAATTTAGTAATATAAATCTAGCTTCAACTTTATTAAACGAAAAAACAAGCAAACAAGAGCCAAATTTATTAGCAAGTCTTTTACAAAATCCAAAAACTCTACAAGATAAAGTATCAAAAATAGTGCAAAATGCAAAAGAAATGAATGAATTTTTACCTAAAAGATTGCAAATAAGTGATGCTGAAATTATGCAAGATATTAAGACTTCTATGGAAGATGTTGAATATGGAAAAGAACTTTTAGATGATTTGAATTTCGTTCAGATTTTAGATTTTTTAGACATATTAAAGCAAGATAAAAAAAATGTAAAATTAAATGATTTTTTTAACTTAAAAAATATTGTTAATAATAAAGCTAGTTTAGAAAGTTTTGCAAATACAAATAGCGTTCATTCATTAGTAGAACTTGCAAAAGAGCATAAATTAGGGCTTAGCAATATAACTTATGAAAAAATTAAAAATAATGAATATAACGAGCAAATTTTTGCTAAACCATATCCTAAATTATATGAGCAAAATTTCTTCTCACACGCATTAAACAAAAATACAAAAATTGAAGAGAATTTAAAAAATACTGAAATTAAAAAACCAAATTTAGAAAGTTTATTATCAGTAAAAAGTGAAAAAATTGTATCTAATAATACAAACGAACCTATTATAAACGCTGAAAAAACTCTAAAAACTGGGGCTTTAAATGAGTTATTAAGCAAAATTACAAATGATGATAAAAAACAAACTAAAGATATAAAAGAAGAAGCATTTAAAATCGTTTCAAAAGATATAGAAACACAAAGTCCAAAAATTACTCCGAACATAATTAAAAATGATATAAAAGATATACAAATTCAAGCAAATAAAACTCAAATTCAAACCCAAGAAACAAAAGAAAATGAAAATAAAATTCTACCTGAAGTAAATATAGTAGAAGAAAATTTACAAGATAATTTAGATGAAAACTCAAGCCAAACTCAAGATAATAAAGAAAAGCTAAATCTACCACAAAATCTTAAAGTTGATTTTTTAAATCCTAATAAAGAACTTAGTAAAGAACAAACTAAATTAGTAATTGATAATTTTACAAGAGATTTTAAGGAAGAAATAGAAAAATTCAAAGCTCCAAGCCATAAAGTTAGCATTAATTTAAATCCTAAAGAATTAGGAGAAGTTAATGTCACTATGATTGCAAGGGGTAATAACTTACATATAAATCTTAATTCAAACAATGCAAATACTCTAAATCTTTTCATAGCAAATCAGCAAGAATTTAAAAATAGCCTTGTAAATATGGGCTTTACGGGTCTTGCTATGAATTTTGGAGATAAAAAAGAAGGTTCAAATCATCAAGAGCAGCAAAAAGCTCGTAAAAAATATGAAGAAATTGAAGAATTAGAAAGCACAAGCGATATGCCAAGTGGAATTAATGCTGTGCTTTATAGATATTTTTAAAGGGGTAAAAAATGTTGGTTTCAATTTTATTAATAAGTTCAATGATAATTTTAGCAGTAAGCTTTGCTGCTAAAATATATTTTAAAGATAGTTAAAATAATTAAAGCCTTTATTATTTAGGCTTTAATTAAATTCTTAAAATTATTTACAAATAAACATATCTATTTTTTGATTGTTAGTATTATCTATAAATACTGAAGTTCCGTTGTTAAATCCGTGAGTTTTGATATTGATTTTTATACCTTGACAATCTAAATCCTTACCTGAATTATAAATATTTAAAATCTCTTGCTTTAAAGCTCCACTTGAATTATCTAGGCTAGTGTATATAAAACCAACTATAAAAGTAACAACTATTAATGAAATAACAGCCACATAAAGCTTAGAATTAAAATGATTTTTATAATAAATGCAAACACCAATTAATGCAAAAAACAATATTAAAAATATTGCAAATCTAATCATTTTAAGCCCCTTAATTTATAGGTCAAATCACCTGCGTTAAATCCAACCACTACGCCTTTATCTAAAGTAATTTCTCCTAAATTACTAAATAATTTTAAAGAATTATCAACTCTTTTTATATCGTCTATGAAACAAGCATTAGGAAAATGCTTAGCTAAATCAATTTTAATTTCATCTTCATTAGCACTATAAACAGGCAAAATAAATAGCTTTGAAAAACCTTCAAAACAAGTTTTAAAACCTTCTAAATTATCAAGCAATCTTGTGTATTTATGCGGTTGCCAAATCGCTATAGTATCATCTAAATTTAGTGCTTTTGCATAAGAAAATATGCCTTTTTTAGTCTCTCTTACTTCGGTTGGATGATGAGCGTAATCATCAATTATTACAAAATCCTTACTAGCATATAAAACATCAAAACGCTTTTTAATACCACAAAAATCTTTTAAATTTTGCTTAATCTCACTTAGGCTTAGCCCAACACACCTAGCAGCAAGTATTGCTAAAGCAGTATCAATAGCTATACATTCGCTATGACCTTGCACGCTAAAACGACCAAAATCTCTTAAATCAAAAGATATAAAAGGCAAATAATCCTTAACTTCAAATTCTAAGTTTTTAATATCTTCGCTAGGCACTAGCCTTTCACAATCTAAATCAATTGTAGCTAAAAACTCATCTTCAGCATTAATTACTCTAATTTTGCTTTGTTTTAAAAAGTCTGTATAAGCTTTATAAAAAGCGTTTAAATCGTGATTATAATGCTCTAAATGTTCAGGTTCAGCATTAGTTACTATACTTAAAGCAGGATTTAAATTTAAAAACGAACTATCACTCTCATCAGCTTCAAAAACTAATTTTTCACTAGTTTTATACACCATATTTTTACCAGCTCTTTTATCCACTGCACCGATTATAAAAGAGCTTTGCAAAATATTTGCTAGGATACTACTTGTAGTACTTTTGCCGTGTGCACCTGCAACTGCAAAAAGCATTTTGTTTTCTAAAATAAGTGGCAAGGCTTCTTTTCTTGATAGAACTCTTATGCCTAGTTCTTTTGCTTTTTTTATTTCAGGATTGTTTTCACGAATTACTGCTGAATGCACTACCAAATCAATATCGTTGCTTAAATTTGATGCACTATGACCTATAAAAACCGCAATTCCTTCTGCTCTTAATTCTTTTACTAATTCACTCTCATAGACATCGCTTCCTAAAACACTAATTCCACGCTCATTTAAAAATCTAGCCAACGCACTAAGACCAATGCCACCAATACCGATAAAAAATATTTTTTTCATAAAAATCCTTTAAGAAAATGCTAGAGCAATCAAAATTAACCCTGCTCCTAATAATTGTAAAATTGTAAATACTTCTCCATAAAAACTTCCTAAAATTCCAGCCGAAATTGGCTCAAGTAGTAAAATCAATGCGACTTTACTTGGATGAAGGTGCTTTTGAGCGTAATTTTGAGCAAAAAAACAAAATATTGTAAATATCAATGCTGATACTAAAATAAGTATAAAAACCTTAGAATTTAAAATAGGAGTTAAACTTAAATCAGCAAAAATTAAAGCCGATAATAAATACATTATCGTGCTACCTACAAATTGAAAAAATATAAAGGTATTTAAATCATTTGATTTTAAAAATTTATCATTTAAAGCCACTAAAAGTGCAAAAAACACAGCACAAATTATCGCTAAATATTCGCCTTTTCCAAAATTATCAAAATTCGCATCACTAAATAAAAACATACCAAAACAAGCAAGTAAAGCTAGGAAAAATATCTTAAAACTAAGCTTTGCTTTGCTTATAAAAAAGCATAAAAATGGAGCAATAATTCCTTCTAAACCAGTTAGAAAAGCCACATTAGAGCTTTGAGTAAAGCTTAGTGCTTGGGTTTGAAAAATAAAGGCAAACGCCATACAAAAACCAGTGATTAATCCGTATAAATAAGTATTTTTGTAATGCTTTAAAATATCATTTTTCACCAAGAAAAAAAACACAATAGAAGCTAATAAAAATCTATAAAATAATAATTCATAGCTATTTATGTAGTTTAATACCCACTTAGTAGGCAAAAACGATGCTCCCCAGATAACTACAGCAAATATTAATAAAAAAAATGATTTTTCTTGATGGTTCATAAATTAAACTTATTAAGATTTAAAATATCTTTTGAAAAATCAAAATAATATAAATAATCAAGTTTTACTTCATAACCTGCTAGATATTTTAATGCCAAAATACTTGCAAAAGTAGCACTAAACATAACAAATGGAGTTGCTTGAGGTTTTATCCTTTTTATTTCATTTTTGAATGCTATTTTTTTATTTTTTACAATACTAGCACTTATGAAAAACTCTTCAACACTAGCAAAAATCCAAGGAATATTATTAGCTTTAGCGTAATTATCAATTTCAGCTCTAACTGATAAATTATCAGTCGCATCCATAATCAAATCAGCACTAGGTTTAGTAGCAAAAAATTCTGCCGCACTCATTTTATAAGTTTTTATATCACAAAATGAACGCTCTTTTAATTTATTAAAACAATCAACCTTAGCTTTACCTTCATCGTTAAAATTAAACATAATTTGCCTTTGAATATTGCTAAAGCTAACTATATCAAAATCAACTACACTAATACTCTTTATACCACTACTAGCAAGTGCGTATGCTATACTTGAGCCAAGACCGCCTGCACCTATTATTATGATTTCTTTGTTTTCTAAATTCTTTTGCCTATCTTTTAATAATAAAGTTTGTCTTTCATAAAAGTCGCTTGTTGATTTCATTTCTTACTTCCTTAAATTGCCAAAATTTAGCAGCTTCACTAGGTTTGCTAATTTCAGAAATTAATACTTCTTCAGCGTCGCTTAATTCTTGAACTATATCTCCATAAGCATTGCATAAAAAACTATTACCATAAAAATTCCACTCTAATTCATCTACTTCGCTAACACCGATACGATTTACTCTTAAAATATTAGTATTATTTAAAAATGCTCTCATTTTAATAAGTTCGCACCATCTAGAATTTGAATTATAAGTATTTGCCGTAGGAATTATCAATAAATCTAATTCATTTGCTTTTTTAAAAAACTCATCAAAATGTATTTCATAGCCAAATAAAACGCCTATTTTAAAATTATCACATTTAAAAGTATGCAATTTAATAGCTTTTGTTGAATTTATAAAAAAATCCTTTTCATTCCAATGTGAATACGGCATAAAAACTTGCTGATTTATATATTTGATTTTACCTTTATTTGCTACTAAGCAAGTTTTATTAAAACCTTTATTAGTGCTAAGAATTATAGGAGCAACTATACATAAATTATATTTAGCACTATATTCTTTTAAGGCTTCTAGTTTTACTTTGCTTTGCTCTTTTACTAAATCAACTGGCATTTGCTTTAATTCAGTAAAAAAATTATTTAAAACATACTCGCCTAACGCTACTAATCTAACATCTTTTTGCTCGCAAATTCTTAAATAATAATCAAGCCTTGCATTACTTAAAGCTTGAGTGCTTAGTTGAAGTGCTGCTATTTTCAAAATGGCAATCTTTCTGTATCAATACTTAAAGAATTATTTTGTTTAGTTTGTTCAAATTCTTCAATATCTTTACTAGCCTTATCTAATAATTCTCTAGCTTCGTTTATTAGTTTCATACCATCTTTATACGCATCTACTAAATCAAATAAAGGCGTTTGCTCATCTTCAATTATTTTTAATTTTTCATCTAAAATTTCACAGATTTGTTCGTAAGTTTTTTTCATTGATTTACCTTATAATTTGGTGCTTCTGCAGTGATTGTTACATCATGAACATGGCTTTCTTTAAGCCCTGCACTAGTAATTTCTACAAACTCGGCTTTTTCTTGAAAATCCTTTATATTTATAGCTCCGTTATAACCCATTGAGCTTCTAAGACCACCAAGTAATTGAAACACTACATTTTTAATACTTCCAGTATGTGGAACTCTTCCTTCAATTCCTTCTGGCACTAGCTTTTCTTTTGCTGTTCCTTCTTGAAAATATCTATCAGAACTACCCTTTGCCATAGCCCCTAAGCTACCCATACCGCGATACGATTTATATTGTCTTCCTTGATATGTGATAAATTCTCCTGGACTTTCATCAGTCCCTGCTAAAAGCGAGCCTATCATTACACTACTTGCACCTGCTGCAAGAGCCTTTGCGATATCTCCTGAATACTTTATACCACCATCAGCAATTATAGGCACATTAAACTCTTTAGCAACTTCAGCACAATCACTAATAGCAGTAATTTGTGGAACTCCAACTCCACTTACTATACGAGTAGTGCAAATACTACCTGGTCCAATACCAACCTTTATAGCATCTGCTCCTGCTAATGCTAAATCCCTAACCGCCTTAGGATTAGCGATATTGCCTACTATTACATCTATATTTAATTCTTTTTTGATTTCTTTTAAAGTATCAATTATGCCTTTACTATGTCCGTGAGCACTATCCATAACCAAGACATCAACACCTGCATTTACTAAAGCTCTAGCCCTATCAAGTTGCCCTACTCCAATAGCAGCACCTACTACTAATCTTCCTAATTTATCCTTATTTGCATTTGGATATTCTTTACGCTTTTTTAAATCCTTTATAGTAATAAGACCACAAAGAGTATTACTCTCATCTACTAAAGGTAATTTTTCTATTTTATTTTTACTAAAAATTACTTCAGCTTCATCTAAGGTGCAGCCTTTTTTAGCAGTAATTAAAGGCATTTTTGTCATTACTTCATCAACTATTTTTGAAAAATCAGTCTCAAATCTCAAATCACGATTAGTTAAAATTCCTAATAATTTTTTATCATTATCTACAACAGGAACACCTGAAATACTATATTCATTCATAATAGCTAAAGCATCACTTACCTTTGCTTTAGTATTAACATAAACAGGGTCATATATAATACCACTTTCACTTTTTTTAACCCTGATTATTTCTCTTACTTGGCTTTCAATATCCATATTTTTATGAATTATTCCAATTCCACCAAGCCTTGCCATCATTATTGCAGCCTTGTGCTCTGTAACCGTATCCATAGCAGCCGAAATTAAAGGCATATTTAAATTAATATTTTTAGTAAGCTTTGTGCTAATATCAACTTCTTTTGGTAAAACTTCTGAATATTGCGGAACCAATAATACATCTTCAAATGTTAGAGCTTTTTTAATAATATTCACTGGATTTTCCTTTCGTAGTTTATTTTATTATAAGGGCTATTGATTAATTAAAGCCCATTTTAATTTCTTTAGAAAAATCGCTATTTAGTTCTTTTTGAATACTTTCTTTAAAATCATCTAATCTAAAAATTCCATCGCCTTGAGCAACTTTTATAGCAGTATTTTTAACAACCATTTTAATCTGTGCTCCACTTAATTCATAACTTTTTAAATCTTCTACTTTAAATCCTGATTCAAATTCTGCATTTTTTGGTAAGTGTAATTTCCAAATCTTCTCACGCTCTATTTCTGTTGGATTTGAGAATTTGATTTTATACTCAAATCTCCTTGAAAATGCTGGGTCTAAACTATCTAAAAAGTTAGTTGTAGCTATTACAATGCCATCAAATTTTTCTAGTTGTTCTAAGAAAATATTTTGCATTTGATTATGCATTAATTCACTTCCGTGACTTGCTACACTTCTAGTGCTTAAGAATTGATCAGCCTCGTTTAATAATAAAATAGGCGGAGTTTTAACGCTTTTGCTAATTATTTTATAATTATCAAAAATAGCACGAACATTTTTCTCACTCTCTCCTACATACTTATCTAATACTTTAGAGCAATCTAGTGTGATAATTTCTCTTTTTAAAGTTTTTGCTAAATAACTAGCACTCATAGTCTTACCCGTGCCTGGAGGTCCATAAAAAATTATATTAGCTCTTAAAATATCATCTTTTACTATGCCCCAATCTTTCAATCTTTTTGCCACACTTTTGGTTGAGCGTTTTTTAAGACTTGTTGCTAAATCGCTAATATCTTTACTAACTATTAAATCTATTTCATTTATTTCTAAATATTCAAAGAAATTTAATTCTTCTACAATAGCTTTAATATTTTCGCCTTTATTTGGGAAAAAATATTTTAAAGCATTATCACTTATAATAAATCTATTATCATTACCAACATATTCAATTAATTCATTGCTAAGCAATTTAGAATCATCACTTAATAATTCATAATTTCTAATCTTTTCTAATTGATAAGGATTAATTATGCTTAATAATTCTTCATAATGAAGTGGTTTTTTAGAGCCTGTTAATTCTTCTTTTAATAAAGCCATTAATATAAGAGTTTCTTCGGCACTCAAATCATAATCTTTCATAATTTCATTAAAAGGATTATGAAATTTTGGGCTATTTTTAAGCCTTGTATTAATCAAATCAAGTCTTAAATCCGAAGTTAAAAACTCTAATTTAATCCTAGCATCAATCATATCAAAGCAATCATTTAAATAAACGCTTAAATCAGTATAAGGCTTATGTTTATATTCTTCTAATTCATTATCACTAATTAATCTTGCTCCATCAAATTCATTAGCAAGGTTAAAAAATACATGAGCATATCTTGTAAGTGCTATTGATTGAAATAAAATAAGCCCTGCATTATCTTTATAATTAAACTGCTTTCCGCTTGCTTCTTGAATAAATTTTTTCTCATATAGCTCAACGAAATTTGGTAAATACGAAACCATTTGAGCGGTAGTATTAGCATTAAACGCATCTTCTACAATGCTATGAAACTTTATCCCAAAACGAGATTTTATAGTTTTGTTTAGCATTGTTCTTAATATAATGCACGCTTCTTTAGATAGACCTTGATTTAATAACTTTAAATATAAAAAACTCTCTTCGTAATTATTACTTAAAAACTCTTTAATTTTTTCCAATTTCTAACTCTTTTTTTAATTCTTTTTTCAATACTTTTCCAGCAGCATTTTTTGGTAATTCGCATTTAAACACAATTGTTTTAGGAACTTTATAATTTGCTAAATACTTTTTAAGATACTTTTGAATTTCTTGAGCACTTAGTTTAGCACCTTCTTTTAAACAAACATAAGCAACAACGCTTTCATCTAACTCACTATCCTTAACACCTATAACAGCACAAGAATCAATTTCATCTAATTGCATAATAATATCTTCAATTTCTCTTGGATATATATTAATCCCCTTTGCAATTATTATGTCTTTTTTCCTATCTACTATATAAATAAATCCATCTTCATCAAGTCTTGCAATATCACCTGTTTTAAGCCACTCGCCTTCTATTACTTCATTGGTTAATTCAGGTTTATTGTAATAGCCTTGCATTACACAATCACCCTTTACGATTAACTCCCCTACTTCTCCGATAGGTAATTCTTTTAAATCATCATCTACTACTTTTACTTGATACCCGTGTAATGGCAAACCTACTGAATTAACCTTTTGCTTATCTAGGCGATTTACCGCAACTACTGGAGAACATTCGCTTAATCCATAGCCTTCTAAAACTGCGGTTCTTTTAAATTTTTCCTTATAGGCTTTAAGAGTTCCTTCACTTAAGGCACTAGAGCCTGATACTATAATTCTAATTTTATGAAACCACATAAAATACCAAGGTAACTTTGCCTTTAATAAAGCATTTAGTATCACAGGAACTGAAAATAATATCGTAACTCTTTTTAATAGAATTTGTTTTATAACATTTGAAAAAGGTAAAACAGAACGCTCAATTACAAGCGAGCAACCCGAAAGTAAAGGTAATAAACAAACTGCTGTTAAAGTAAAACTATGAAACATAGGCAAATACGCTATGGCTCTATCTGATGATTTTATTTTAAAATCGTGTTGAGCTGATTTGATATTTGATAAAATATTTTTATAGCTTAATAAAACTCCTTTAGGAAGACCTGTTGTTCCTGAAGTGTATATTATATGAACGCTATCATCAATACTAGCTTCACACTTAAAATTATAAACAGGTGCATAATCTAAATAACTCGCTAAATATCCATCTTTTAAATTATCATCAAAAGAATGGTATATTAAAATATCTTTAAATTCATTAGCTAATTCAGCAGCTTCTTTAATATCTTTTGAAACTATTAATAATTTTGCATCGCAGTCTTTAATAATATACTCATATTCTTCACATTTTAGCATAGTATTAATAGGAACTGCGACTGCTTTTAAAGATGCTATTGCAAAATATAAAATCATAAATTCTTTACAATTACTCATAATAAAAGCTACATTATCACCACTTTTAACGCCTTGATTTTGCAAAAAAGCTATCATTTTATCTACATGAGTTTTTAACTCTTTAAAGCTTATTTTTCCATTTGCATCAAAAATAGCAACTCTACTTAAATTAGAATAATGTTCTAAGTATTCATAATAATTTTGCATTTACATCCTTTAATTAAAACTCATAATTGATACCAACATTTACAATCTGATTTGATTGATTTGAAAACTTACCTTTAGTCTGTATCAAAATATTATCAGTAACATTATTTACTTTAACATCAGCATAGTGTTGATATGCTCCCGCTCCTGTTACTTTTAAGTTTTTGTTTAATCTATATTCAAGTCCTAAAGAATACATATACATTCTACTATCTTTTGCTAAAAAGCTTATTTTTTCGCGTCTTACTGGACTATCTTCTGTAGAAAAACCTAGCATAAGCGATAATTCTTTATCATAGTTATATCTATAACCAAAGCTAAGTAATGTTGTATCTCTCCAACCTTGTTCTAAACTACTTTGTAAAAATGATGATAAAAAATACTCTTCAATAGCTTGCTTATCTTTAGGGTCTAAAGTAGCACTTATACTCATAGCAACTTTTTGAAAACCTTCAATAGTATTACAATCATTACCAGATGCTGCACACTTTTGCATAAATTGCATTGTTGCGAGCTTTAATGATTGTGGAATTTCTGGTGAATTTATTTTTAAATCCAATGTTTTTGCTTTACTCCAAAATGTTCTTCCCATATTAAACATAAACTCGTGTTTACCATATTCATAGGCAATACCAAAATTAGCATTAGCAGGATATAAGAAATTAGCACTCACATAACCATTATAACCAACTTTACTATCTTGAGTAGGTAAAGTTCCAACTATAGAACCAGTGTTAGGGTCTATTTTATATACTTCACTCATAAGACCAGCCAATCCAATACTCATAGCTGCTAACTCTTGAATAGACATTTGCATAGAATTAAATTGTTCTTGATTTTTTGGAGATAAATTATTTGCAAAATCAAACATTCCAAACTTTGACATTTTAAAATCAATATTACCTTCAAACTTATTTTTATAAGAAGAATTATAAAGTAATGAAAATCTTAATTTATCATCAAAATATTTAGGAACATAAGTTAAAGATAATTTGTATCCAAATTTATAACCATTATCTACCCTAGCATCTCCTTCATATACCCAAGAATAAGGATGTGCATTACCTTTTTCATCAACCCAAACTCTATTTACACTACTAATATCTGCTGGAATATATCTAGGATTTTTTGCATTATCTTTTAAAATATTAAATTTAATTCTAGTATGATTTAATGTTAAACTTGCACCCAAACTTAATTCATCAATAGGCTTATAAGCATAGGAAATAGCTGCAGTTCCACCACGAATATCCATATTATTAGCAAGTGCTTTTGCATAATCACTATTCCATCCATAAACAGCAGCAAAATCAGTATAACCTGCAAATCCAACAAAATGTTGCTCGTTAATAGGATAAACAAATGCAAGTGTTGGTATAAAGAACGAAAACTCTTTTCCGTGTGCATCAGTGGCGTTATAATATGGTTCGCCATCTAAACCATTTACCAATTCATTTGTAAATCTTGAGCCAGCAGCATTGTAAAAATTTGAACTAAAATGCAATTGTGGATTTTGTCCTAAAAATCCCATATTTGCTGGATTTATAAAAGCCGCATCGGCACTAAAACTCTTTGCTAAATTTGAGCTAGATAAAGCTACTCCATCAGCACTCAATGGAACTAGCTTATAATTTGATGCTAGTAAGCTACCACTAACAACAAATGATAAGAAAACCTTATTCATTGACTCAATTTGTCCTTAATTTTTAAATAAAGTTTCGATTATATATTTTTAAAATTAATTTTTCTTTACAAAGGATAATTTTTACCTTATTAAGCTAATTATACAAATAAATGTAGATTAAAAATATTTTGAGTAAAAATAAAGATTAAAAAGTGATGTTAAATTACTATTCAACACCACTTAACATAGGAACAAAAGTGCAAGAATCAAGAATGATTTCTTCTATTCTATCTTTATGCTTAATATATTTAGTAATATATTGTTTATTTTCATTTCCAACAGGAGCTACTAAAATTCCACCAACTTCAAGTTGAGTAAATAATACATCAGGAACTTTATTTGTATATGCAGATAGTAAAATTCTCTCATAAGGTGCATAATTTTTAAGCCCATTATTTCCATCAGCGTGGCGAACATATACATTTGCCTTGATTGTATCAAGATTTTTTATTGCTTTATTTGATAATTCCTTTATTCTCTCAAGAGAAAAAACTCTTCTAATAAGATTACTCAAAAGTGCAGCTTGATACCCGCTACCACAACCAATCTCAAGCACACTATCAGCACCAACAGGCTCTAGTGCTGCTGTCATCTTTGCTACTGTTATTGGTGAGCTAATCCATTGATTTGAGCTAAGCGGCATTGCGTGAAGCTCATAAGCAAAATTACTCATAGGCATAAAAATTTCTCTTGGTGTATTAGCAAATGCTTGTTTAATCTCATTGCTAATATTAACTTCATTTGCAATATTTTCAGCAAGTCTAGCACATTTTTGCTGTTCGTAAATATCCTTAAAAATCATCAAAACTCAAGCTTCCTTTACTATAATTTGTAACTTTACTTTCAAAAAAGTTACTCTTTTGGTCGTTAAATTTAGAAAAGTCATCAACCCATTTAATAGGATGTTTTGCATTATATTTTTTATCAAGTCCGATTGAGCTAAGTCTTAAATCTACTAAATAATGAATATATTCAGTAATTATATCGTCAGTAAAGCCCATAATTTGATTTTGAGTAATGTATTTACCCCATTCAATTTCAAGTTCTGCAGCTCTTTCAAACATTTCATAAATTTTAGCAATTGTTTTTTCATTAAATAAATCAGGTCTTTCTTTTCTAACTGAATTAATCATATTTTGAAACAACAATAAGTGAGTGATTTCATCTCTTTGAATAAATCTAACCATTTGAGCAGAACCTAGCATTTTACCTGCACGAGCTAGTGCATAAATTGCAGTAAAGCCGCTATAAAAATAAATTCCTTCTAGAATTTGATTCGCAACCATTGCATATAGTAACTTTTCATCAGTTACATCTCCTGCAAGTTCTTCATATAAACTTGAAATAAAATCATTTTTCTTTCTTAAAGTAGCGTCGTGCTTTTCCATTTCATATATTAAATCAGTGTCATCACAAATAGCTTCAACCATTACCGCATAACTTTTTGAATGATTTGCTTCTTCGTAAGCTTGTCTTGCTAATACTGCATTAATCTCTGGAGCTGTTATATAAGGGTTGATATTATCAGCAAGGTTATTGGTTTGAAAACTATCCATAGAAATTAGTTGGCTCCATACTAAATCATACATTCTTTTTTCACTTGAAGTTAAATTACATTTATAATCAAGTGCATCTTTTGTAGTATCAACTTCTCTAGGAAACCAAGTATTAGCTTCCATTAAATCCCATAATTTTAAAGCCCACTCATATTTTGCTTTTGTAAAATTTAATATACCTTGTGGATTTCCACCAAATACTCTTCTTGATGTTAAATCTTCATTACTTTGTGGATTATAAATTCTTTTTCTATCCATCATTTGTTCTCCTTAAGGACTATTGTGTTTGAAAATAAATCGTGTATATATTGCCTATCTTTTCTAAAAAATGGAAATAAAATACCAAATAATAAAGAAAATGTAAGCACAAACAATACCAATCTAATAAAAACTTGAAATAAACTTGCTTTTTTACCATTTTTATTTCTTAAATGCAAACCTAAATATTTATACCCTAAACTCTGACCTTTAAAAAATAAAAGTAAAAATAAAACTAAAAGATAAGTAATGGTTGCAAATAATATAAAAGATTGATTTTGTCTATACTCACTAGCACTACCTACTAAGATATAGGTAGTGAAGTATTGTATTGGCATCATTATCATAAACATATCAACAATGCCAGCTTTTAATTTATCATAAAGGCTAGCTAAACTTACCTTAGCCTTTGCCATTTTTAAACTTTAAGTAATTGTATTTCTTTTTCTTTAACTAATTCATCAGTCTTAGCTATTGCCGCATCTGTTAATTTTTGAACTTCATCGTAAGCTTTTTTAGCTTCATCTTCGCTTACTGCTTTATCTTTTTCTAATTTTTTTACAGCATCATTAGCGTCTTTTCTGATATTTCTAATAGCTACTTTGCATTTTTCTCCCATTGCTTTTGCAGCTTTAGCATTTTCTTCTCTTTGTTCTTTAGTCATTGGTGGGAAAAATAATTTAACTCCATCAGCATCAGCATTAGGATTTACACCGATATTTGCTGCTTTTATAGCAGTATCTATAGCCTTAATCATAGATTTTTCCCAAGGACTAATAGTAATTGTCGTTGCATCAGTTGCCAACACGGTTGCAACTTGATTTAATGGAGTTGGAGTTCCATAATAATCTACAAAAACATTATCTAATATAGAAATATTTACTTTACCTGTTCTTAAAGTCATAAAATCTTTTTTTAAAGAATTATGAGCTTTTTCGTTTTGTTCTTTTTGTTTTGAATAAATATCATTTAACATTAGTATTCCTTTTATTTAATTGATTCTGGTAATGCTTTAGGCTGATTAGTGTCATTAAGTTGTTTGCTAGCATTTTCTAGTTTATTTACTAGACTTTCACCAGTTTTAGTGTTATAACTATAGCTTAAATAAATAGTATTAGCTACTAGCAAAACTCCTATAATAAAAGTAAATTTTGCTAAAAAACCAGCAGGACCTTTAGCTCCAAATAAGCTCTCATTAGAACCACTATAAGCACCTAAGCCTATACTTGAGCTTTTTTGCATAAGAACGCAAGCACAAATAATAACTACTAAAATAAATTGAATTGCGATAAAAATTGTGTTCATATTACTTCTTTCGTTTAAAAATAAAGTTTGTATTATATGTTATAAAATTTAAAATAAGTTAAAGCCTTCAAAATTGAAGGCTTAAAAATTAGTCTCTAATGCTTCTTAAGATATTTAATAAAGATATAAATAAATTAATAAAGTCAAGGTATAAAGCAATTGCACCTTGAATTGGTGTTTGATAAGCTCCACGAATTATCATTTGAGTATCATAAATGATAAAGAAGCTAAATACTATTGCTCCAACGCAAGAAACTATTAAATGTAAAAGGTGGCTTTGGAAAAATAAGTTTAATAAAGACGCACCTATCATAATTAATAAAACTATAAAAAATCCTTTAGCAAAAACGCTAAAATCTCTTTTGGTTGTAAATGCAAAAACACTAAGACCTGCAAAAGCTAAAGTTGTTAAGAATAAAGCTTGAGCAATAATTGTAGCACCTGCTTGACTTTGTAAAGTAATATAAATAATTCCAGTAAGGCTTAATCCACTAATAAATGCAAATGCAAATAGCATAGCAATAGCACCATTAGTTACCTCACTTTTTCTATTTAATATCATAATTAAGGCAATTTCTACTATAAGCGTTCCTATACTAGCCCAAATATTGCCAACTAAAAAACTAGCTAAATAAGTAGCACCTAAATAAGCTCCTAAAGTAGCTGCAACTAGTGAAAGTGCAAAATACATATATGTATCTCTTACAAAAATAGCAGCATCTGAGCGAATTGCTGAACTAGCACGAGTTCTTTCGTATAAACTCATAATTGTCTCCTTGTTATTATTAAATGCACTTGATTATAACTAAGTTAGTTAATATCTCATTGAAATTTTTTTATATAATTTCGCTTTTTAACAAGGATAAAAAATGGATAAATTAATAAAAGGCGCATTGCAATTTATGCAAGAAGGGTTTTTAGAACATAAAGACTTATTTAAAGATTTAAAAGAAGAGCAAAATCCACATACATTATTTATAGGTTGTGCTGATTCAAGAGTAATTCCTAATCTAATAACTTCAACAGTTCCAGGAGAATTATTTGTTGTAAGAAATATAGCAAATATTATCCCACCATATCGTGTAAAAGATGAATATTTAGCAACAACTTCAGCTATTGAATATGCTTTATATGCGTTAAATGTTGAAAATGTAATAATATGTGGGCATAGCAACTGCGGTGGATGTAAAGATATTCCTAGTAAAAAAGCAGAACTTTTACCTAACGTAAAAAAATGGGTTTCTTTAATTGATGATATTAAACAACAAGTTGATTTTACATTAGAACTAAACCACTACGAAGGTCAATACGCATTAAGGTCTTGGATGATAGAAAAAGCAAATATTTTAAATAGCTATGAAAATTTATTAGGCTATCCTGAAGTTCAAAAAAGAATTGATGAGAATAAATTAAAAATTAGAGCTTGGTATTTTTTAATAGAAACAGGAGAAATCTATGAATACTGCCCTAATGACGGACACTTTAAACCATTAAAGGATATTAAATGAGAATTTTATTTATACTATTATTTGGGGTTTTTTTATATTCTAATGAGCTATTAAATAATATTGATAATTTTTCTACTAAAAACATAAAAATAGAAGAATTAAATAAATTTTTAGCTGATGAAAAAGATGAAAACAGCCAAAATAAACTCAAAATAAATTCTGAAATCAAAGAATTAAAAAATGAAAAAAATCAAATACTAGCAGTATTTCCAACCCTAATTACACCAGAGAATTTAGACAAAAACATATTAAAAGATATTAAAAAAACTAATAATGATAAAATTTTACAAGCAGTAGAACAAAATTTTTATGAATGTTTATTAGAAATTATTTCTTATCTAAATTCTAAAGAAGAGCATAAAACAGATTTAAAAAATCTAATAGATGAACGCATAAAAACGATTAGTAATTATACAAGTGATAACCAAGAGGTAAAAATTAAAATCAATTCTTATACAGAACTTTTAACATATCTTAGACTAAATACAGATATATTTACCACTAATGATATTTTTAAGCAACTAGATACTAATAAATTTTTAAGCAAATTTAATTCATATTTTCCAGAAGAAGTAAATAAATATATAAACCCTGGCAAAGTGATAATATGCACTCTTATAATGCTATTTATATTTTTATTAAAAAAATTAGTTCTTAAAATAATTTTTACAATAATTTTAAGAGTATTTAAGAAAAACCATGATGATCATTCATTGCAATTATTACAAAAATCAACAAAACCATTAATTGCTTTATTTTATATATATGGTTTATGGTTATGTTTTCTAATAGCATTCTATCCTGCTCCAATTATGACACTTATACTAACGCTATTTGGCATTATTAATACTATGGCATTTACTTGGTTATTAATAACTATCTTAGATGGATACGGAGTAATAATTATTTCAAAAATTGCTAAAAGAAGCGGTAAAAAAGAAATAATAAATCTTATGCTAAAAATACTATATTTTATAATAGTCTTCATAGCTATATTAATCATACTTGCTAAATTAGGTTTTGATATTTCAGCAATTATTGCTTCATTAGGTATTGGTGGTTTAGCAGTTGCACTTGCTGCAAAAGATATTATCGCTAACTTTTTTGCTTCTGTTTTAATGTTATTTGATAATTCATTTTCTCAAAGTGATTGGGTAGAAATTAACGGAATAGAAGGAACAATAGTTGAAACAGGTCTTAGGAAAACAACCATAAGAACTTTTGATAACTGCTTAGTATTTATCCCAAATTCTACGATATTAAATGGAAATATAAAAAATTATTCAAAAAGAAAATATGGTAGAAGAGTAAGAATGAGCGTTGGCTTGACATACGACGCAAGCACAGAGCAAATACAAAATTTTATAAACGATATAAAAGAATTGCTGACAAGTAATAATATAATAGCTAACGAAAACGATGATGTATTTCAACACAAAAACAAAAATTATTACAAACAAAATTTAATTTCTGTCAATGATTTAGAAGGCTTTAAATCATCAATTTATGTTTGGCTAGATGATTTTGCTGCAAGTAGTATCAATGTAGAGCTATACTTTTATATAAAAAGCGTTAGTGCTAAACAATATTATGACGAAAAAAGCAAAATATTAATGGAAATTATGAAAATAGTTGAGAAAAATGGTCTAAGTTTTGCTTTCCCTTCAACTAGCCTTTATATTGAAAAACTTCCAGATACAACAAAATAATTCAAATATCCTATTTTAAATGCAAGAATTTAAAATAGGAATTTTAATTTTATTTTTAAATTATTAAATAATAAAAATTATTATTTTTTATAAACTTTTATTTATTTTTTTTAATTATTATCAGAGTAAATATCGCTTTTAAAACCTTTACAATTCTTTAAATCAAGCATTTTTTACTAAGAATGTTTTATTTAATTTATTTAAAAGGAGAGAAATGTTATCAAAAATCAAAAACAACGAACTTTTACCTGCATTTTTATTATTATTTATGACATTTTTAGCAATATTTTTAAAAAATTCTTCATTTAGTGAATTTTACAATGCTTGTTTAGAAGCTAGAGCATCTATTAGCTTTTTAGATTATTCTTTAAGCAAACCATTGTTTTTATGGGTAAATGATGGATTGGTTGCTATATTTTTCTTTTGGATTGGACTTGAAGTAAAAAAAGAAATTCTATGCGGAGAACTAAATACAAATAGCAAAAGATTATTACCGCTTGCTGGTGCTTTAGGCGGAATTATGGTTCCTGCTTTAATATATTCTATATTTAATTTTTTTGATACTTATAGATTAAGTGGATTTGCAATTCCAACAGGAACTGATACAGCGTTTGCTATTGCTATTTTATTAATGCTAAAAAACTATGTTCCAAATAGTGTAAGAGTATTTTTATTAAGCCTTGCAATATTTGATGATATTGCTGCAATTATTATAATTGCGATATTTTATACAAATGACCTTTTATATATTTCTCTTGTTTTAGGCTCTATTGGTGTTGGGTTATTATTTATATTAAATATTTTCCATTGCACTTACAAAATGTTTTATTTAATAGTAGGTGCTTTTATTTGGGTTTGTGTTTTAGAAAGTGGGGTTCATACTACTTTAGCTGGAATGCTTTGCGCATTTTTTATCCCTTTACATACTAAAGACAATAAAGAATTTTTAGAGCAAATTATGCACGATTTAACCCCTTATGTAAATTATGCAATATTGCCTATATTTGCTTTATTTAATGCTGGGGTATTGCTTGAGTTTAATTTAGATAATTTAAATAGTGTATTTTTTGGAATATTTTTTGGTTTATTTATTGGAAAGCAATTAGGAGTATTTAGTTTTTGCTTACTTGCTAATAAACTAGGTGCAACCTTACCATCTAGCAAAAAGATTTTATACGGAGCTAGTATATTAACAGGAATTGGCTTTACAATGAGCTTTTTTATAAATACATTAGTTTTTGAAGGAAATGAAGCAATTTTTAATAGTGCAAAATTAGCAGTTTTAAGTGCTAGTTGTTGTTCTGCTGTGCTTGGATTTTTATGGTTAAGATTTAAGATTTGAATTCAGAAAAATCTGAATTCAAATTCTTATTTGCATTTATAGCCTTTAACTGCAAAGAATAAAATATATAAATAGCAAATCGCAGGAATAATGAAAGATATATGTAAATTAACAATATCAGCAAGTATTCCTTGAATAGGAGGGATAATAGCTCCACCAACGATTGCTATACAAATAATTCCTGAAGCTTGAGAAGTGCAGCGACCAAGTCCATTTGTAGCAAGTGAAAAAATAGTTGGAAACATAATAGAGTTAAAAAATCCAACACCTAAAACTGCGTAAGCACCCAATTCTCCACCAATTAAAATAGCACACAATAAAAGCGTCATATCAATAACTGCATTGAATGCTAAACAATAAGCAGGTTTAATATAATTCATTATATAACTTCCAATAAAGCGACCTACCATAGCTCCACCCCAATAATAAGCTATCATACTAGCACCTTCTACTTGAGTGATATTTAAAATAGGCATTAAATAAAGAATTAAAAATGAGCCAATAGCAACCTCAGCACCAACATAGCAAAAAATTCCAATAGCACCTAAAACCAAGTGTTTATATTGCCAAGCACTTGTTCTTGTATCGTGTGCGTTTTCGCTAATTTCTTCTGCTGTAATTCTTACATCAGGTAATTTTATGAAAAACTTCACAAAAATTCCTAAAACAATTAGTGCAACTGCAATTCCTAAATAAGGTAATTGAACTGAGCTTATTTTTTCTTCTAAGCTTAGATTTGTAGTTGAACTTAAAATAAATAAGCTACCAAAAAATGGTCCAACGGTTGTTCCAAGTGAATTAAATGCTTGAACTAAAGCTAAATTTCTTGCTTCTTTACCACTAGGTGATAATAAAGTAACGAAAGGATTTCCTGTAACTTGAAGTAACACTACCCCACTAGCTAAAACAAATAAAGCACCTAAAAATATAGCATAACTATGAGTTCCTGCTGCAGGATAGAATAAAATAGCACCTAATGCGGCTAATAAAAATCCACCTACAACACCATTTTGATAGCCAATTTTTTGAATTAGCTTACCAAAAAATGCAGAAGTTATAAAATACGCTCCAAAAAAGCAAAATTGAACTAAAGATGATTGAAAATAAGTTAATTCAAAAAGTTCTTTAAGATGTGGGATTAAAATATCGTTTAAAACGGTTAAAAAGCCCATCATAAAAAATAACGCTGTTAAAATAACAAGCGAAAATGAGTTGTTTTGCGTTCTCATAATAATCCTTTGATTAATTTTAAAAAGCTCATTTTAAAATAATTTTTAACATTTTTAATAACTTTTTGTAAAAAAATTCAAAAAGTGTGTAGTTTATACACATTTTAATGTTAAAACTGAAGATTTTAAAGCATTCACATCAGCTAAATCGTGAGTTACCATAATGCAAGTTAAGTTTAAATTGTTCAAAAAATCCAAAACAAATGTCCTAACACTAGAGCGTAAATTAGCATCTAATGCACAAAAAGGCTCATCTAAAAGCAATAATTTAGGCTTTTGAGCAATACACCTTGCAAGTGCGACGCGTTGTTGCTGACCACCGCTTAAAGTCTTAGGATAAGAATTAAAAAGATTTTTTATATCTAAAGAATTTAAAATATCTAAGGCAATTTGTTTTTTATCTTTATCTTTTATACCAAACATAACATTTTCTAATACATTTAAATGTGGAAATAAAGCATAATCTTGAAATAAAAATCCTATATTTCTTTTATAAGCTGGAATTTTGCTAATATTTTCATTATCTAAAAAGATTTCTCCTTGTTTTAGCTCGTTAAATCCTGCAATTAGCTTTAAAATTGTGCTTTTACCACTGCCACTTTCTCCTAGGATGGCTAATTTTTCTCCTTGTTTTAAACTAAAGCTAAGATTTGTAAAAAGTGGCTTTTCGTATCCAAAACTCACATTTTTAAACTCAAAATAATTCATTTTCTTTCCTTAATCAAATTAAATATAACTAATAATATAAAGCAAGTTAATACAACCACAAGTGCAGGAGCACTAACCATAGCAAGCTGCTCATCACTTGCATATCTATCCATCTCAAACGAAAGGGTTTTAAATTCACTCGTAGCAAGCAAACTTGCTAAAGGCAATTCTTTAATCACTTCAATAAAAATCAATATAAATGAACTAAGCAAACTAGGGATTATCAAAACAAACTCAACCTTAAAAAAGCCTTTAAAAGGATTTATCCCCAAGCTATGCCTTGCATTAGTTAGTGAGCTAGGCAGTCTATTAAGCCCTGAATTAATTGAATTAAAACCTAATGATAAAAATCTAACAACATAAGCAAATATCAAAATCACAGGACTTAAAGTTAAAAATAAACTCTTATTAATTCCTAAGTAAGAATAAAAAGAAGCCAAACTTCTATCTATAAAAATAAACATAACAAGCATACAAACAGCTACAACAGAACCAGGAATACTATAGCCCATATTTGCTAAAGAGCTTATTATTAATTTTGATTTATTGTTTTTAAAGCGTTGATTTGCTGCTAAAAATAAAGCAATTATCAAAATAATCACACTAGAAACTACACTTAAAAAAAAGCTATTTTTACTAAGAGCAAATAAATTAGCATAATCAACATCAAAATAACTTCTCTTAAACCATATTAAAATGTGAATAACAGGCAAAATAAAGCTAATAAATAAAATTATAAAAAACAAGCTAAGCACAATTATTTCGGCTTTTTTGCTAAGTTTTGTCCTTGTTAATGCGTATTGTTTTGAGCCTAATTCATAAGGTCTTTGAGTGATTTTCTCAATAAATAAGATAAAAAATACTATTAATAATAAAATCACAGCTAATTTAATAGCAGCATTTAAATCCCCATATCCAATCCAAGCTTTGTAAATACCTGTACTAAATACATGCAGACCATAATAATTCGGCGCTCCATAAGCATTAAGTGTCTCCATAGCACACAAACTTGCACCAGCTACAATAACAGGTCTTGATAAAGGCAAAATGACTTTAAAAAATATCTCAAATTCATTTTTACCTAGACTTCTTGCACTATAAATTAAACTAGAAGCAAATCTAGCTAAAAATCCCCTTGCAAGTATGTAAGTATAAGGAAAAAACGATATTGAAAATACAAAAATAACTCCATAAATATTCATCATATCAAAATGGATTTTAATATTAAATGTATCTCTTAAAAATATATTAAACCAAGAAAAATAAGAGAAAAAATCAGCATAAACATAGGCAAACAAATAGCTAGGAATTGCAAAAGGTAAAACCAAGCAAAACTTAAAAAATTTCCTAAATCTAAACTCATAAAAACTCTCAAAATAAGCTAAAAATACCCCAATAATCGTAGAAAAAATAAGGGTAAATAGCACAATAATTCCTGTATTTTTTAGATATTCTACTAAGTAGCTATCAAATAACACAGCCGTATTTTCTTTAATCGGCTGTGTTATAAAAAATATAATATAAAAAATAGGAATTAATATTATAAATAATATCAAATAAGCTAAAAAATCGCTTAATCTTCTCACTTCCATAAAGCCTTATCAGCTACTACTTGAGCGGTTTCAAGATTTTTTGCTATTTCGTTAAAATCAATTTCACTTGCCTTAAACTCACCCCATGATTTAACCACATCAGCAGGACTTGCTTCGCTATTTACTGGAAATTCGTAATTTGTTTGAGCTAAAATCTCTTGAGCTTCTTTACTTACTAAAAACTCCATTAAAGCGGTTGCTTCTTTTACATTTTTAGCATATTTTGTAATACCTGCTCCACTTATATTTATATGCGTTCCACCATCGTTTTGATTTGGGAAGAATATTTTAAGATTTTTGAATACTTCTTGTTCAATCGGGTCTTTTGATACTGACATTCTACCTAGATAATAGCTATTCATAATAGCAATTGCCCCTGTGCCACTTACAATTGCTTTTGCTTGGTCTCTATCATTGCCTTTTGGCTCTCTTGCAAAATTAGCAACTAATTTTTTAGCCCAATCTTGAGTTTGGTTAAGCCCATCTTTTGCTATCATAAATGCTATTAAATGGCGATTATACGAAGCTGTTGAAGAGCGAGTTAAAACCTTGCCCTTAAACTTCTCATCAGCTAATGCTTCATAAGTGCTAAGGTCTTTTTCACTAATTTGTTTTGGGTCATACACAAATACTCTAGCTCTATAGGTTACTCCTGCCCAAGTTTTGTCTTTATCACTAAATTTTGCAGGAACTTTTTCATCAACTATTTTTGATGAATAAGGTTGTAATAAGCCTTTTGATTTTGCTTTGTATAAATCCCCAGCTCCAACTGTCATAAACAAATCAGCTTGAGTATCTTTGCCTTCTTGCTCTAGTTTAGTAATAAGTGGGTCAATTTTATCCTGAACTAAATTAACCTTGATACCTGTTTTTGCTGTAAATGCGTCAAATACTATTTTGTCCGAATCATAATGCCTTGAAGTATAGACATTCACCACACCATTTGCTAAAAGCACACTGCTTGCTAGAATTGTTAAAGCTAACTTTTTCAATTTTTCTCCTTAAATAATATTTTAAAGTATTGAAATATTAGCAAGAAATTTATAACAATTATTATTTTTATTTTTAAATAAATTAAAAATTACTATCAATAATACTAAATTGCTAAATGATATTTAATTATAATAAAATAAGACACTTGAAAAAAAGGAGAAAAAATGAAAAAAATATTATTAATCGCATTAATTAGCGTGATTGCTTTTTCGCAAGATTATTATAAAGAAGCTTTAAAATATCACAAATGTTTAGGCGTTGAATGTGATTTAGAAAAAGCAAAAGAACTATACATAATCTCTTGTAATGAAAAATCATATAAAGCTTGTAATAATTTAGCAACTATTTATAATGAAGAAAACAATCCAGATAGCTTACAAAAGGCTGAATATTATTATAAATTATCTTGTGAGTATAATAACAATGATGGAATTTCTTGTGGGAATTTAGGTATATTTTATTCTAATACTTTAAAAGATGATATTAAAGCAGAACCATATTTATTTAAAGGTTGTAAAGCAAATATAAAAGACGCTTGTATGCAATTAGCCTTCGTATATATAAATACAAATACTAACTTAGATAGAACCGCTAAAATATTTGAACATTATTGCAAGTTAAATGACCAAAATTCTTGCTTTAATTTAGGGCAATTATATTTATATAATGATAAGATGAAAAACGAAAAATTAGGTTTTGAAAATCATTTAAAAGCTTGTAATATGGATAATGCGATTTCTTGTAAAAATATAGCTATTTTGTATGTAAAACATAATAATTTATTTAAAGCGTTTAAATATTTTAAAAAATCTTGCGGCTTAGGAGAGCAAGAAGATTGCAAAAAAGCCTTAAGTATTGTTATACATTTTATTAAGAATTTAAAGAACTAGAAATAATTCTAGTTCTTTTTTACTTATTTACTAAGTGCTTTGCCTAAATCAAACGGCCACGCTTGATAGCCTGTTGTATCTTTTAATTGGATTTCAACGCTAGGAGTGGTTGAGCCATATTTAAATTCCATAATGTATGGATTTGGTGCTGAAGTGAATGCTCCATTTGCTAAATCAAAATTAGCTCCAGCAGTAGCTGAATATGCAAAAATTGAGTTTTTATCTGCATTATATTGAGTTAGAGAAGTTACAGGGCTATACCATTCATGACCTCTTTGTTTGCCGTATTCCCAAACTTGTTCAACGCTCATTTTTTTCTCATCTATTTTATAAACAACTGCACGAGAGTATTTATCAGTTGGAAACGCAGGTTGTTCCATACCACGACTATCTCCGTTATCAAATACGGTTATATAAGTAACACCTTTTTTACTTAATTCATGAATTCTATAAGCTGTGTGTTGAGTCCAAGTAAAGTCAAATCCACCTTCAGGATTTTCATATCCTGGGCATTTACTATATTCATCATCACACTCAATTTTTTTACCTTTATTATCTACAGGTTGTAATAAGTATTTTTTAAACTCATCTTTCCAACCTTTGTGAGCACCTAAAATCCACTTGATTTTTTTATCACGACCAATTTTTACAACCGCATTTTGATGGCGAGATGAAATGATAATACTATCATCACTTGGGTCATAACTAACGCTATTTACATGAGCCCAGTTGCGACCTGCTCCAGTCCCAACAATATCTCCAAACTTATCACTACTATCAAGTTTTGCTAATTCTTCAGCACTTAAAGTTTGACCTGCTTTATTTGCATCAATATTTAAACATACCGCACCTTGGTCAAGAACTTTTAATGCTATATCTCTATATGGGTCAAGTATTTCGTATAATCTCCAATCATCAACCACATTACCATCTCTATCAATTTCTACGATAACATCTCTTACCGTTCTTACATTTTTACCATCAGGGCGAAGTGTATTTGCACTAGCAACTCTTAAAAAATAATTTCCATTAGCTGCAACATCAAGTTGGTGTGAATAATCAATATAGTTTGCAGGTAAGCGACGATTGAAAATCTCTCTTCCCATTATGTCGTATTTTGCATATCTTTGACCATATCCCCAAACTAAAGCACCATCAGTATCTTGTTTAAAGCCCATCATAACACCAGCCATAGTTGAGCTATCAAGGTCATAAATTGGAGTAGCTAACATATACCATCTAACTTCTCCTGTTGTATCAATGATAAAGTTTTGCGGATAATAATTCCATTCTAATGCCCCACCTGTTGGGTTATTCCATACTACTTTAGTTCCTGCTCCACTTTTTTCTTCAATATTATTTACAAAATAAAGTCTATCTTTAAATTCTGGGTCAATTTTATTTACTTTAGCTTCACTAAATAATGCAGCTTTTTGGAATTTAATTCCACTAGCTTCTACATAAATAGCACTAGCGTACATTTCATAAACTTCGTTTTCTACTCTTTCTTTTTTGCCATTTGCTTCTTTTGTATAGCTAACCTTAACCGTATTGTAATAATTAGGATATAGTCCAAAAACTGGAATTCCGCCGTGAGTTAATAAAAATTTATTAGCAACATTATATTTTAAAGGAACTCCGTTTTCCTTAGGAACAATTTCAACGCTAACATCGCTTAATTTATAACCACCATTTTTAATAACTGCAGTAAGGGGAGCGATTTTATAAGGGTTCATTACTAATTCACCGATTTTGCCTTGTTTGTGATAATCAGTCTTAGCACCACTAGCACCACCTATAGCATAAGCACTTGTTGAAAGAATTGCAGCTGCTGCAAATAAACTCAATACCTTTTTCATTTTAATCTCCTTTAAAAAATTAATATATTCAAATTCCAGCTGCCATTGAAGCAATTTTTGCTGCTTTAATAGCATTTCCACTAAAAAATAAAATCAAAGTAACAGCTATTACAATAATAGCACCAATTTTTGCACATTTGCAAGGTTTTGATATAAAGCCTATAAACATTGCTAAAAGTGCAACAAAACAACATACAAAGCATAATAAACATGCAATTGCCATATTCATAAAATGCAAACTAGGTATTAAATACCAACCTTGTGAATAAAATCCATCTTCAAAATCGCCCGCTTCAGTTCCTACAAAAAATTGTTGAAAAGAACTTAAAGTAGCATAAGCATCTTCAGGCACGATAGGATTATCAAGACCACATTCTCCAGTAGGTAAAAACCAACCTGGTGCTAATTCGTGTAAAGGCAATGCAAAAGGATATATTGGAATTTCTCTACAACCTTGCACTCCACCAAAAGCATTTGCATTATGCACTGCTTCGTGAATTTCATTTAAAGTTATACAAAATCCAAAACCTATTAAACAACCATAAAAACCTAAAGTATATCCAATAATTCTAGTTAGTTGATGTGGATAAATAGCTGCTATTATGCCACCTATTGCCATTACTATCATTGCATATCTAATATATACGCATTGTTCGCAAGGCTGCATATATAAATAATCTTGAAAGAAATAATGTGCTACACAAGTAAGACCTAGTGTAACAACAACCATTAATATCCATAAAAGCCTACCTTCTTGTAGGCTTGTTAATTTATTAAGAAGCTTCATAGCAAAACTCCTTACATACTAAGTAATTCTTTAATAACCTCAACTAAAGCTTCAGGCGAGCCAATTTTTGAAATATTTACTTCATATTTTCCATTAACTACAAAACCTGGAGTTCCGAAATTCTTTGAAATAGGGTCAGCGATTTCATAAGAAGCAATGATTTCTTGAGCCTTAGGGGTAGCTAAAAACTCATCTAATTTTGCTTTATCAATTCCTAAAGCTTTTAGACCTGTTTCATAAAATTTATCTGGCTCAGCACCATTTCCCCATCTTTGATTTTTCTTAAAATAAGCTGAAAAATAAGCATCACTTACTTTATGGTGTAAGCTATGTGCGTCAGCAACTTTTCTTCCTGCTTTTTCATCTTCATTTTGTGCATAAGCTAAAACTTCAGCAGCTTGCTTGCCATAATCTCCCATAGTTTTTACTAATAAATATCCAACTTTTACATCAGGGAATGCAGCTTGGATTTTTTCCATAGTTTTTGCTTTATGATGTGAATAGCAATGCGTGCATCTATAAGACCATACTTCATAAACTGAATTTTGAGCATTTGGGATAGGAGTGCTTAATGTAATGTATTCATTACCTTCGCTTAAAGCAAATAAATTACCCCCCCCCATTAGCATAGTAGCTAAAACCAATGAACTTGAAACTTTTTTTAAGACTTTCATCTTTATCTCCTTAAATTAAAATTATATTTTTATTTTAATTATTTAATTTTAAAATAAACTGAAAAATTATTTTAAATTCCAATAATTATTATTATAAAATCCATACTATTTATTTAATTTATAATCACTTTAAGTGTTTAGTAAAATAAATTAATTAATCTAAAAAATTAAGCAAATAAAATAGCATTTAAACTATAATTACCTAAAGGATTAATATGAGTAAAAATTATGGGGTAATTTTAGTTTTTTTAGGTGGAATTTGCTGGGGATTTAGTGGTGTTTGTGGAGAATTTATATTCTTAAAAAAAGGCTTAAATGCTGATTTTTTAGTGCCATTAAGATTATTATTTGCTGGAATATTAATGCTTTTATTTTGTTTAATAAGAAAAATCAAAATTAATTTTTTAATTTTTAAAAACACAAAACACCTATTTACATTATTAATATTTTCATTTTTTGGCATTTTTATGTGTCAATATACATACTTTTACGGAATTGAATTAAGCAATGCTGCAATTGCTACCGTAATTCAATATACAGCCCCTGTTTTTATAGTGCTAATCGTATGTTTTGAACAAAAAAGATTTCCTAACATATATGAAATTCTAGCTTTAATTTGTGTGTTATGTGGAGCTTTTTTGCTATCAACTAATGGTGATTTTAATAAATTTGTAATCTCTACTAAGGCTTTAATTGTATGCTTTTTATCATCAATTGGAGCAGTTTGTTATGCAATTATTCCTAGAAAAATTAATATGATTTATTCTCCTTTACCTAATTTAGGTTTTGCTATGCTTATTGCAGGAATTGCTTTTTGTGTATATCAAAAGATTTGGGAATTTGAAGTACAAATTGATTTAGAATTAATACTTGCTATGTTAGGAGTAATTGTAGTTGGAACTACTATGGCTTTTGGTTTTTTTATGGTTGGTTTGCAAGAAATAGGAGCAAGTAAAGCTAGTCTAATATCATCAAACGAACCATTAGCTGCTGCAATTATTGGATATTTATGGTTAGGGACAAGCTTATTAATCGTTCAAATAATTGGATTTGCTTTAATTATGATTGGTATTTTAATAACAATGTTAAAAAAGGAAAAATCTTGAAAAAATTATTAATTCTTATGAGTTTAATCTCTTTTACTTACGCACAAGATTGTAGCGCTTATTTTGCTAGCCAACAAATACAAATGGATAGAAAAATAGAAGAATTAGACGAAGCAAAACAAGCGTTAGAAAGCTATAAAGCTGCCTTTTTAGCTATTCAAAAAGAAAAAGAAGAAAAAAACTTAGCAATGTTAGAAGAGATAAAAAAAGAACAAGATAAATTAGATGAAATTAGAAACAATAATGCAAAAATTTTAGCCGAAATTAGACAATTAAAAAATGAAATTACAGAAAATAAAATAAATAAAGTATCAAATGCCTATGCTAAGATGAAAGATGCAGCAGCAGCGGCTATTTTAGAAACAATGGATGAAAAAGAAGTTATAAAAATATTTTTAAGTCTTGAAGCTAAAAAAATATCATCAATACTAGCAAAAATGACCCCAGCAAAAGCAGGAGAATTAACAAGATTATTAAGTGAAAATAAATTACAAAATTAATTTATTTTCTTATAAATTTGGTTTATCTAATATTTTTTTGTTTAATAATTAAATATGATATTAGATTTAACCTATAGGTTTTAATTAAGATTATTTTTAAAAATTAATTTAAAACTTCGTTGTATTAGAGTTATAAAAAGTTTTTATAAAATATTTTTTTTAAGTTTATTTAGTTAAAACCTTAAATTACTTTCAATGCTAATTTAATTTCGTGCGTTTTATGAAGTTTTATAAAAATTATATGTGTTATTTATATATTAGTTTTTATACTTTTAAAAGTTATTTAAAACCCTATAACTAAAGCTTTAAGTAACTTTTATCATCAAGCAATTTTAAAAAATTCACTATATTTTGCGTGCAACACACACTATATTTGATTTTAAATTCTTTAGCAATATTATGAGTGATATGTAATAAGAAAAATTAAAATAGGAAATAAAAATATTTCCTATTTTGTAATCACACTGGAATTACTCTAATGTTTGGACTAAGATTTTCTTGAAGAATATTTTCAATAGCATATAATGTCCCAGTGCTTCCACTAGAACAGCCACTACATGCGCCTAGATATCTAATATATAAATCACACATTCCATCGCTACTTTTTTGAATATCAATTACTTCTAAATCTCCACCATCCATATGTAGCATTGGGCGAATTTCAGTATCTAATAATTCTTCAACTGCTTTAATTTGTTTTACAACGGTTAAATCATCAAAATTATCACTTAAATTAGCTTTTTTCAAGCGTTCTTTATCCATTTCAGCTCTAGTTTCAGCCAATATATCAACCAAATAATACTCTCTTTTTTCATGGCCACCAGGTCTTACACAAGATTTGCAAAAGCCACCTGCTTTAGTATATTGAGTAATTTGCTCAACTGATTTTAAATCATTTAATTTTATTACTTCTTTAATAGTTTTTAGGCTTACTCTAGCACATTCACAAACTATAATCTCATCTTCAAAATCTTCAGGGTTAATACCTTTATATTGAGCTGCTGCAGCTTTTATAACATCATAAGCCATTACACTGCAATGCATTTTTTGAGGTGGAACTGCAGGAGTATCAGGATTATCACGCATTGCAAATTCCACATCTATATTTGTAATTTTTACAGCTTCATCAACACTTTTACCTATACAAAGTCCTGCCATTGTATCACTACTAGCAATTGCAGTCCCACAGCCAAAGCTTTTAAATTTTGCGTCCTTAATAATATTAGTAGCTTCATCTACTAACCAATAAAGCCTAACAGCATCGCCACAACTTTCAGCTCCAAAATCAGCAACTATTAATCTTGTATTAGTAGCTTTTGCGTCTTCTTCTGTAAGCTCACCCATATGAATTGGATTATTCATTAAATCTTGAACTTTTTGTGAATATTCATCCCAAATTGAACCACTTATTAAATTATTTTTTGCCATTATTTATCCTTTTTAAGCCAGCTTGGAGAATAAGCGTAAGTGCTAGAAATTGCTCTTAAACGCTTAGCTGCTGCTTTAATTTGTTCTGCTGCGTAATCAATTTCACTTTCTGTATTAAAACGACTAAGACTTAATCTTAAAGCCGTATGAGCTAAATCAGCTTCAGCTCCTATTGCTTCCATAATAGGATTACTCTCAAGAGTTTCAGAAGCACAAGCACTTCCTGTACTTGCTGCAATTCCAGCCTTATTTAAATCCCATAGCATCGCTTCACCTTCAACACCCTTAATACTTGCTAAAATAGTATTAGGAACTCTATTTGCCCTACTTCCTACTACACTAACATCAGGAATTGTTAAAATCTCATCTTCTAATTTATCTCTTAATCTTCTTATATGAGAGTTTTCGTAATCAAGCATTAAATTAGCAAGTCTTAACGCTTCTGCCATTCCAACTATTCCAGCTACATTTAATGTCCCACTTCTACGACCACCCATATGCTCTCCGCCGTGAAGTAATGAAGTAAGTTTTAAACCTTGTTTTATATAAAGACCACCAACGCCTTTTGGCCCGTGGAATTTGTGTGCTGAAAATGACGCAAAATCAACTCCTGCACTTCTAAAATCAACTTTTATTTTACCAACTGCTTGGGTTGCGTCAGTGTGAAATAAAGCTCCGTGCTCGTGTGCAACTTGAGCTAATTCCTTAATAGGGAAAATCATTCCTGTTTCATTATTTGCCCACATAACATTCACAAGTGCTGTTTTATCGCTTATCATTGCTTTTAAATCATCAACATTGCAAGTGCCTTCGCTATTTACAGGTAAAGTTTTAACCTTAACACCTAATCTAGCTTCCAAAAAAGCACAGGCTGCACCAACTGCTGGGTGTTCAACTCCACTTATAATGATTTCGTTTTTATCTTTATTTAAAATCTCATCAAAATAAATTCCTTTTAAAACCCAGTTTATGCTTTCAGTAGCACAAGATGTAATAATCACATCATCTAAATCACTCGCTCCTAATCCGCTATATAATTTATTTAAAGCATCATTTAATGCTTTATGAGTAGCTTGACCATAGCGATGAAGTGAATTTGGATTGCCATATATATTTTCTAAATACGGCTTCATTAATTCAAAAACGCTTGGGTCTATCATAGTAGTAGCGTTATTGTCTAAATAAATTTCTTTCATAACCTTTCCTTTTCCTAAAGCTTTTTTATCCATTTTTTAAAATGGGATAAAAATTATCTTTTATAAATAATATTCCAAATTATTAAATGAATTACTATTCTTCTATTCTTATTAAATTAATTTCATCTTTTACAAATTCTTGAACTTGTAATTCTTGCAATAATTTATTGATTTTTGCTTCATTTGCAAGATGAGTTGTAATAAAAATCGTTCTTGATTGATTTTTTGATGGGCGTTGCATTAGACTATCTATGCTAATTTCATTATTACTCATTAAACTTGTAATTTTGTTTAAAACACCTATCTTATCATCTACACTTAATCTTAAATAATATTTAGAAGTTATATCGCAAGTTGATACTAAAGATACCACTGGTAATTCATTATATCCTAGCATTTTACGAGTTTTATTATCAGCTATTTGCATTAAATCGCTTAAAACAGCACTAGCAGTCTCAAGACTTCCTGCACCTGCTCCATAATACAAACTCTCTCCTAAAGCATTATCATTAAGTAAAATAGCATTCATAGAATTATTTACACTAGCTAAGATATGATTTTTATCTATTAATGTTGGATGAACTCTAATTTCTACCTTATCATTATTTTGTTTTGCAATTGCTAAAAGCTTAATTCCAAATTCAAATTCTTTAGCAAAATAAAAATCATCATTGCTAATCTTATCAATTCCTTGAACCAAAATATCTTCAGGTTTTATATTAACTCCATAAGCAAGACTTGCTAAAATGGTTAGTTTATGTGCTGCGTCCATTCCGTTAATATCTAATGTAGGATCAGCTTCTGCATAGCCTAATTCTTGAGCTTGTTTTAAAGCTATTTCATAACTTAAGCCTTCATTTTGCATTTTTGTAAGAATGTAATTTGAAGTGCCATTTAATATACCTTTAATACAATTAAATTTATTCGCACTTAAACCTTCTTTGATAATTTTAATAATAGGCACACCACCAGCAACACTTGCTTCATAGCCAAAATATTGATTAGGCTTTAGCATATTTTCAATATCGTAACGATAATAAGCAAGTAAAGCTTTATTAGCTGTTATTACATGTTTTCCTTTTTCAAGAGCTTTTTTAATGCACTCATAAGCAAATGTAGTCCCGCCCATTAATTCGCACACTACATCACAATCGCTATTTAAAATATCTTCAAAATTACTTGTTTGAGTATAAGGACAATTTGCCTTATGCTCTCTTGTATAAACTAAAGAAATTTCTAATTTTTTGCCTAGTCTTTTTTGAATTAATTCAGAATTTGTTTTGATTAATTTTGCTACACCACTAGCAACCGTTCCATACCCTAATAAAGCTATTTTCATTACATTCCCTTTATATTTAATCCTAATCTAATATTTTCTAGCGTAAAAGCATCTCCTACTATCATATAAGCACACATTTTAGGAACTGCTACATTTAATTCTTTAAAATTATTTTCACTTTTATAAGTTGAAATAAGATTTAAATTCTTATCCAAAAATTCAATCTTTGGATACCAAATATTATTTAAATTTCTATCAATTACGAGCTTAGAAATATTATTCACTTTTATAAAATACGCATCAAGTGGTTTAGTAAGCTCTAATAAATCGCCTTTATTTAATTCAAAATCAGCTTGTATATTTGCTCTGCTAAAATCAAGTTCATAACTAAATTCATTCTGATTTCTTCTAGCATCTATTATATATACCCCTGTCTTTTTTAAAGCTTCGTATAAAGCACCTGGGTCTATACTAAATTTTGAATTAATCGTAAAAGCAACACTAATTTCATCATTATTTTTTACATATTCACTAACTAAATAATAATTAATTCCTATTTGCTCATAAGCTTTTGTAATAGCCTTTAAAAATATCCCTGCTTTTGCCTTTGCGCTAAATTTAATTTGCATATTTGTAGCGTTTGAATAAGCATAAGTTAATAAAGAATTCATTTTTAAAACTTGAGTAATTGCTTTAATATTTGGCATATTTCCTTGCATATAAGACCCGCTAGGAAATAATAATCTAAGCTTTGCATCTTTGCTATCGTCATTTACTAATTTTGAAGCTATTTCATAAGATGAATTAGCATAAGAAAAACTAGCTAATACAAATAAACATATTAATTTTTTCATTATTTTGCCTTATCTAATTTTGTATATTCTTTTTGACTTAAAAAAGTAACTTTTCCATCTTTAAATAAAATATATCTAGCATCATTTGTGGTAGGTAATTCTATCTTAGAACCATCTAATTCAAGGGTGAATAAGTTATTACCAACAAAAATTAAAGAGTCTTGAGTAAAACTAGCACTTTTTACTATCATATAATTTTTAGTTTCTTTTGTTTTTAAATTCTTAACACTAACCCAAACCTTAGAATTTGGACTTAATAATAATTTATTATCTTTTTTAATCTCTACTTTAGGCTCTATAATCTCTGCTTTTTCTTCTTTAATTTCATTAGATTTTACTTCTTGAACTTTAACTTCTTGAGTTTTAATCTCTTGTGGTTTTATTTCAGGAATAAGCTCTACTTGTGCTGGAATTTGAATTGTTTCTTCTTTTGTATTGATTTTACTCTCTTCTAAATTTTCAGGCTTTTTATCTTCTTTTACTTCTTCAAGCTTTTTCTCTACTAAAGGAGTAGCTGGTTTTATTTCTTCTTTTACTTCTTTAATAGGTTCTATTTGAGTTTTGGTTTGTGTAGAATTTTCTTGCTGATTTACTTGCAATTCTTCTATTGGTTTTTCTTGAGTTGTGGTATTTTCTACTACTTCTTGAGAATTTTCATCATAATAATTAAAATAATAAAAAACCCCAGCTATTACAATAATAGTAGCTAAACTAAGATATATAAAATAAGCTAAATTACTATTTGATTCCTTATCAGAGTTATAACCCATTACTTTAGGTTTTACTTTTAAAGAATTTTTTTTGTCCTTAAAATGATTGTTTTTATATTCATTATATTCATTTAACCATTCGCTAAAATCAATATTATATTCACGCTCTAAAATCTTTATATTCATTGCAATATTAACACTACTTAAATTCTCATAATCTTTATTAATTATTGCTTTAATTCTAGCTTCATCTAAGTGAGTTTTTAAAGCTATTTCTTTAACAGAAAAACTTTTTAAATAATCTACTTCATTCATTTATCATCCTATCGCCTAAAATAGCAAAAGCATTACTAACATTTAGGCTATCAAAATTATTTTTCATAGTAATTTTTACTTCTTCATTACAAGATTTAATAATCTTAGAACTAAGTCCATTACCTTCGCTACCCATAACTAAAACCGATTTTGTAGCATATTTTATTTTATTATGCTCTTTAGCGTTTTCTGAATTATTTGCAGCATAAAAGCTAAAACCAACTTGCTTAAATTCATTAACCAAGCTTAAAATATCCTTAGTAAATGCTAATTTTAATTCAAGTAAAGCACCAGCACTAGAACGCATAACTGCTTCTATATTAATATTATTTCCTGAATGAATAATCCCATCAAACCCTAAAGCATAAGCACTTCTAGCAATTGAACCTATATTTCCAACATCGCTTAATTCGTGCAATAAAACAATTTTTTCAAATTTTTTAAACTCATTTATATTTGCTAATTCGTATTCGCTAACTTTTGCTAAATAGCCTTGATGATTTCCACCCTTTGCCATTGCTTGAGCTTTAATAAAATCTAACTTATGGATTTTTTTGCCTAATTTTGTAATTTGTCTAAAGCTATCTTTATCTAAATCTTTTGCTAAATATATTTCTTCTATTTTTTCAGGATGTTTTGTAATATAGTGCATTAGCACTTGTTTGCCGTAAATTATCATTTTTCACTCTTTAATAAATTTTCATAATTTTGTTTTGGGCTAAGCCCATTTAATTTACTCAATAATTTCGCTTTATCTTTTAAACTTATATTAAGATTTAAAATATCTTGAGAATTTATATTAGAATTTGAAATAGAATTTTCATTATTTATAACTACTACCCATTCGCCTTTTAAATTCTCATTTTTTAAAATATTTGCTAGATTTTTAGCAGTATCTTTATAGGTTTTTTCATACATTTTTGATATTTCTTTAATTAAAAATAATTCTTTATCTTCATCAATTTTTGCAATATCTAATACTAAATCCAAAATCCTTGTAGGAGCTTCATATATAATAGTAGGATAGCTTTGATTTAGAGCATTTTCTATTTGAGCTTGACGATTTTTTTTGATATTTAAAAATCCTAAAAATATAAATTCCTTATCAGAAAACCCACTTGCAACAAGTGCAGTAATAGCAGCATTTGCACCAGGCAAAACACTATATTTTATATCATTTTCTTGAGCATATTTTACTAGTGAAATTCCAGGATCACTTATGCAAGGCATACCTGCATCACTCAAATAAGCTATATTTTTAGAAAAATCAATTTTAGAAAAATCAAAATCTTTTTCATTGTGTGAATGTAGTGATATGAAATTATTTATATTAAATTCTATATTATATTTACTACTTAATAAATTAAGTAAAGCCTTACAAACTCGCACATCTTCACAAAAAATTAACTCGCAAACTTGCAAGACTTCTAAAGCACGATATGAAATATCGCCTAGATTTCCTATTGGTGTAGGAACGAAATAAAGCATTATTGCATTGAATATTTTTTCTTAAACTTCTCAACTCTACCTGCAGCATCTACAATTTTTTCACTTCCTGTGAAAAATGGATGACAACTTGAGCATATATCTACTCTTAATTCTTCTTTATTTGATTTAGTTACAAAAGTATTTCCACAAGCACAAGTTACAGTGCATTTTTTATAATCTGGATGAATGTCTTTTTTCATAATATTTTCCTTTTTGGCATAAATAAAGCTGTGATTGTATCTTAAATTACATTAAATCTACATTAAAATTTTTGAACTTATGCTTATAATAGCCGTTTTTGCTTTTAAAATATTTGTAATTTTTAAACCTTGAGTTTTAAATAAATTCCTTTCTTTTTCACTAAAACCACCTTCAGGGCCAATTACATATAAACAATCTTTATTAAACTCGCATAAATCATTTTTATTAAAATCAATTAAAACAAAATCATTATAAAGTTTTTTAAGTTCGGCTAAATTATTTAAAATTGTGATTTTTAAAATATCAGCCCTAGCACATTGTGAGCTTGAATTATGCAAAATCTTTTCAAGTTTAGCTAGTTTTTTATCATCAAATTTATAAGATTTTTGAGAAAAATCTGTATAAACTAAAAATAATTCTTCTAATCCTAATTCATTTAAATAAGGTGCAATTTCAAAAATACTATCAATTTCTATCATAGCAAGTGCAATTTTTACACCACTTTTATTTGCTTTAAATTCACATTGTTCTAGCATTTTTAAAATGATTTTATTTCTTTGCATAAATATTATTTCATATTTGTATAAAAACCCATCTAATCTACTTATATTTACTATATTTCCTATTTGTTCTCGCCTAGCTTTAAAATGAGATACTAATTCACTATCTAAAACAATTTCTTCACTACCTGCTAAATCATTAAAATAATAAAACATTGTTAAATCCTGCAATTAAAATAGCAAATAATTTTATAAGCTCTAAAAATAAACTTAATTTTTTAAATTTTAAATATTCTTTGCTTTTTCTATATTTTTTAAATTTAATAAATTGAAATATAGAAATTCCTAAAATTAAAATAACAGCAAATA